>DASPGQ010000428.1 GCA_035620555.1 Vicinamibacteria bacterium | reverse complement strand
TTGAACCCCCTGTTCTCGAAGGCCGGTCGAATTGACGGATCATTGGGCGCGGTTTAGGCTCCGCCCATCATGAGGACACTCACCGTCTCACTCATCGTCATGGCCTCGCTCGACTCGTCGGCGCTCGGTCAAACCCGTGCTCGCGATCTCGGAGTGCCGTTCGAAGGCTCCCCGGGCGAGCTCAACGCCATCACCGACGTCGCGGGCGTCGAGGTGGGGCACACGACGCTCGTCGCCGGCGAAGACGTTCGCACTGGGGTCACCGTGGTTCTCCCCGACGGACGTCGCGGGAAGAATCAGGTCTTCGCGGGCTGGTTCACGCTCAACGCCGACGGGGAGATGACCGGCACCACGTGGATCGAGGAGTCGGGCATTCTGGAAGGCCCGGTCGCGATCACCAATACCCACAGCGTCGGGACGGTCCATCAGGCCGTCATCGAGTGGTCGGTCGCTCACATCGAGGGAGTGACCTGGAGTCTTCCCGTGGTCGCCGAGACCTGGGACGGAGGCCTCAACGATATCAACGGGTTTCACGTGAAGCGCGAGCACGTCTTCGCCGCGATCGAAGGCGCGCGATCGGGTCCGGTCGGCGAAGGGAACGTCGGGGGCGGAACCGGTATGCGAGCCTACGAGTTCAAGGGCGGTATCGGGACCGCATCGCGCATCGTGGACTCGGCGCACGGTCCCTTCACTGTCGGCGTTCTCGTTCAGGCGAACTACGGGATTCGCTCGCAGCTCCGCATTGCCGGGGTTCCCGTTGGGCGCGAGATCACGGAACTCATGCCCGAAGCAAACGCTGGATCGTATGAGAACGAGGACGGCTCGATCATCGTCGTGATCGCGACTGACGCGCCGGTGCTACCTCACCAGCTCAAACGCATCGCCAAGCGGGCGAGCCTCGGACTCGGGCGGAACGGAAGCATCGCCTCGAACGGATCGGGTGACATCTTCATCGCGTTCTCCACCGCCCACAAGGATGTCGGCACCGAGCAGGGGGGGCTTTACGACGTCAAGATGCTGGGGAACTCGGAGCTCTCCCCTCTGTTCGGAGCCACGGTGGAGGCGACGGAGGAAGCCATCGTGAACGCGATGGTCGCCGCCGAGACCATGACGGGAGTCGGTGGCAACAAAGTCTACGCGATCCCTCACGAGCGGCTGCGCGAGGTCCTCAGGAAGTACAATCGCCTGATCGAGTAATCGATGCGACGCGCGGCCGTTCTGCTCGTACTCCTCTGGGCGTGCCGCTCTCCCGAGCCTCGGCTGCCGGCGATCGTCGAAGGCGTCCACGAACCCGATTCCGGATCGCTTCTCGTACGCTGTGGCCGGCTCATCGACGGGCTTTCCGACGAGCTCGTCGAGGGCGTCGACGTCCTGATCGCGGATGGCACCATCACCCAGGTTGGCGTCGGCCTGGGCGCACCCGCGGACGTCCCGGTTCTCGATCTCGCCGCCTACACCGTGCTTCCCGGTCTCATCGACATGCACTCGCACCTCGCCGACTACGCGGGAAGCACCCGCGATCTGAGCGTTTACTACCTGCGGACGCCGGAAGAGCAAGTGGAGTTCGGTCGTGAGAACGTGCGCAAGACTCTCCTTTCGGGGTTCACCTCGGCGCGGGACATGGGAACCTACATCGCGTGGGCGGACCGGACGCTTCGCGACGAGATAAGCCGAGGGCAGCTCATCGGGCCGCGAATGCAGGTTTCCGGTTATTACCTCACCGTGCCGGGCGGAGGAGGCGATCTCGTGATACCGGGATTCGACGAAAAGGACATCCCCGAACGGGTGCGCCTGGGAGTTGCGCGCGGACCCGAGGGCTTTCGCGAGAAGGCACGCGCGGCGGTCGCTGGGGGCGCCGACGTGCTCAAGGTCATCGCTTCGGGAGCCGTGCTCGCCTATGGAGGCGTTCCCGGCGAGCCCGAGATGACGCCCGAGGAGATCGAAGCCGTGGCGGAGGTGGCGCATGCGGCGGGACTCAAGCTCGCCGCCCATGCCCACGGCGCGCGTTCGATCAAAGAAGCCATTCTCGCGGGAGCGGACACTATCGAGCACGCTTCGCTCATCGACGATGAGGCGATCGCGCTCGCCCGAGAGCACGGCGTGGCGCTCTCCATGGACGTCTACAACGGCGACTACATTGCCACCGAAGGAAAGAAGGAAGGCTGGCCCGAGGAGTTTCTCAGGAAGAACCAGGAGACGACCGAGGCGCAACGGAAAGGTTTCACGAAGGCGTACGAGGCCGGAGTGGATATCGTCTACGGAACGGACTCAGCCGTCTATCCCCACGGGGACAATGCCAAGCAGTTTCACATCATGGTGGAACGCGGCATGAAGCCCATGGACGCCATTCGCGCGGCGACGTCGGTGGCGGCGCGTCACATGGGATGGGGCGATCGCGTGGGTGCTGTCGAGCCAGGCCGCCTCGGCGACCTCATCGCCGTACGCGGCAATCCGCTCGATGACATCACGTTGCTCGAGAACGTCTCCGTGGTGATCAAGGGCGGGCTCGTGTTCAAGCTACAAAGTTCCCGGGAATGAGCGGTAGCCGGGAACCGCTTCACTTCCCGGTGAGGACACGAAAGATCTTCTTCAGCGGGTCGTAGAACTCGTCCACCACGCGTTCTTTGAGCGGGATGATCGCGTTGTCGGTGATCGTGATGTGCTCGGGGCAGACCTTGGTGCAGCACTTCGTGATGTTGCAATAGCCGATGCCGTCCGCGTTCTTGAGCTCTTCCAGGCGGTTCTCGGTATCGAGCGGGTGCATCTCCAGCGCGGCGACGTGAACGAAGAAGCGGGGACCGATGAACTCGTCGTGCAGGTGATGGTCCCTGAGGACGTGACAAACGTCCTGGCAAAGGAAGCACTCGATGCACTTCCGAAACTCCTGAACGCGGTCGATGTCCTCTTGTGCGATCCGCCAGGTCCCGTCGGGCGCATCAGGCGGCCGCGGGGTGAACTTTTTGATCCGTTTCTTGACCTCGAAGTTCCAACTGACGTCGGTCACGAGGTCTTTGACGATGGGGAAGGCTTGGAGCGGTTCGACGGTCACCGGCTCGGAAAGGTCCAGATCAGCGAGGCGGGTCATGCACATGAGACGCGGATTGCCGTTGACCTCGGCCGAACAAGAGCCGCATTTCCCCGCTTTGCAGTTCCATCGGACCGCCAGATCATGCGCCGACTCGGCCTGGATCTGATGAATGGCATCGAGGACCACCATGCCTTCGGATACCTCGGTCTCGTAGTCCTGGAACTCACCCCGCGCTCGATCTCCACGCCAGATTCGAAAGGTCCCGGTGGTCATCTAGCGATTCTCCTCGATAATCGTCTTCAGCTCCGGGGGCATTTCCCCGATCGTTTCACGGGTGACCTCCATGTCGCCGCCTCGTCCTCGGCGTATGACGAGGACCGTCTTTCCCCAGGCCTCGTCTTTCGAATCGTAATCCTCGCGAAAGTGGGCACCACGACTCTCCTTGCGCTCGATCGCGGCCCGCGCCACGGCTTCGGAAACCGTCAGCAGGCTATCGAGATCCAGGGCCGTGTGCCACCCGGGGTTGTACTCGCGGTTTCCGGGCGCGACGACGTTTCCGGCGCGTTGACGTAACGCCAGGACGGTGTCGAGCCCCTTTTTCATATCCTTCTCGTTGCGGACGATGCCCACGAGGTCTTGCATGTACTCCTGAAGCTCGTACTGGATGGCGTAGGGGGCTTCGCCTCCGGCGCTCGACGCCTGGCGCTCCAGCGGAGCGAGGGCCCATCTCGCGGCGGCTTGGACCTGCTCTTCCTGCTCCTTGTCGAATCCGCCGGCGCCCTGCTGTTTGGCAAACTTCGCCGCATGCTCTCCCGCGAGTTTTCCAAAAACGAGGAGGTCGGACAGCGAGTTCCCTCCCAGACGGTTGGCGCCATGGAGGCCGCCAGCGCACTCGCCCGCGGCGAAGAGTCCCGGTACCGTCGACATCTGTGTATCCCCGTCGACCCGCACACCACCCATCACGTAGTGCGTGGTGGGCCCGACTTCCATGGCCTCCTTGGTGATGTCGATGCCGGCGAGCTCCTTGAACTGGTGATACATGCTCGGGAGCTTCTTCTTGATGTGCTCCTCGCCGTTCGAAAGCCGGTCTTTGATCCAGGCGATATCGAGAAAAACGCCTCCGTGCGGACTCCCCCGTCCCGCCTTGACCTCGCGTACGATGCACCGGGCGACGTGATCGCGAGTGAGAAGCTCGGGCGGGCGGCGAGAGTTCCTGTCACCCTGCGTATATCGCCATCCCTCCTCCTCGCTGTCCGCGGTCTGGTTCTTGTAGAGCTCGGGGATGTCGTCGAACATGAACCGCTTGCCGTCTCGGTTGCGGAGCACCCCGCCTTCGCCCCGTACCCCTTCGGTCACCAGGATCCCACGGACGCTGGGGGGCCAGACCATACCGGTCGGGTGGAATTGGACGTACTCCATGTCGATGAGATCCGCGCCCGCGTCATAGGCGAGGGTGTGCCCGTCACCGGTGTACTCCCAGCTGTTGCTGGTGATCTTGAATGCCCGTCCGATGCCGCCCGTCGCCAGCACGATCGCGTTCGCCTGAAAGACGCGAAAGTGTCCGCGCTCGCGGTCGTATCCGAAAGCACCGACCACCCGGTCGCCCTTCTTGATGAGCCGGACGATCGTGCACTCCATGTGAACGTCGATTCCCATGTGGATGCCGCGATCCTGGAGCGTCCGGATCATCTCCAGCCCGGTGCGATCGCCGACGTGGGCGAGCCGCGGATATTTGTGGCCTCCGAAGTTCCACTGCAGGATGCGTTGATCGGGTGTGCGGTCGAAGAGCGCGCCCCAGGCCTCGAGCTCGCGCACCCGGTCGGGCGCCTGCTGGGCGTGAAGCTGCGCCATCCTCCAGTTGTTCACATACTGGCCACCGCGCATGGTGTCGGCGAAATGCGTCTTCCAGTCATCTCGCTCGTCGACGTTCGCGAGAGCGGCGGCGACCCCTCCCTCGGCCATGACCGTATGGGCCTTCCCCAGAAGTGACTTGCACACGAGTCCAACTTTCGCCCCGGCGGCCGATGCCTCGATGGCGGCGCGAAGACCGGCACCGCCCGCGCCGATGATGAGGACGTCGTGCTCGTGTCTGGTGAAGTCAGAGGCCTGGGCCATCAGAGGATTCTCCAGTCGGTCCAGATACCCATCGAGCAGAGGCGCACGTAGAGGTCGGAGAACATCACCCAGAACAGGCTGGTCCAGGCCCAGTTCATGTGGTGGCGATTCAGATAGCTCGAACAGTCGTAGGCCTTCATGCGTGCGGGC
>DASPGQ010000427.1 GCA_035620555.1 Vicinamibacteria bacterium | reverse complement strand
CGGTTTCGTACCGGTGGCCGACAAGTTCCCGAATACGGTCAAGCTATCAGTGATCTGGAACTCATCCGTAGGGTCGTCCCACTCAATCGCCTCACCCGTGTCGGAACCATCCTCGAAGAAGTAGATGTCCTGGAAACCCTCCGGACCATCCTGATTCAGCCGGATACTCGCTGCATTGATGAACAGTCGATCGTTGACCTCCAGCGAGTCACTCACGAACAGGTCCGAGACGCTGTCGATGTCCGCGTTGAAGCGTGTCAGCGTTCCGAGGCGGTTGTAGGGCTCCAAAGTCGCGAGCGTCCCCACTTGAAGCCACCCCTCCACTGCGAGCCCGTCGCTGAACTCGAAACGGGTCTGGGCCGCGTCCCAGGACAGACTCTCACCGGCGTTACCTGGATACAACGCACCACCAATCTCGAGGTTGCCGGGAGTTCCCGGAGTTCCGTCCAGTCTCGCCAACTCGACTCCGTCGCTTTCCCTGACGAATCCCACGACCCCACCCCACGGACGGAGTTCGATGGTTGATTTGCCGGAGATCGTAATCCTGCCGTCGTCGACGGTGTCGCCACCCATGAGAACGAGGTCGTCTCCATTCTCGTTTCCAGCACGGAGATAGAGCGCGTTGCTGCTCGCGCTGATCCCGGCATTTGAAGGGCTGAAGTTCACCTCACCCCCGAGCAGGATGTCGCTTCCCACCGTCAGTGTGGAACCGAGGGTCAGAGCCCCGGCCTTCGTTTGTGGGACCACCGACGTGTCGAGGAGGTCCAGTGAGTCCTTGCCATCCAAGTGGTCGGCATTCAGCGAGTAGGCCGAGGAAACGACCCGGATCCGGGGGCACAGCGTCTCCCCGCTGATCTGGATCTCGAGGTAGACGGCCGCGTCGTCTCGAAAGACCTCGCCGAGCGTAGCCGCCGCTCCCGCGGTCAGCGTGCCCTCTCCGAGCCGGACATCGAACAGGCCGCTGGTCACCGTCACCTGGCCGATCGCATCGACCGACGTGTGGCTGTCGGTGAGCAACAGCGTGCCACCCGCCGCTGGGCACCCCGGCCCACCATCGGCATGGTAGAATCGGAAGATCATGTCGAATGAACCGTTCTCGGGCGCGCCGGCCACGTCGCGGAGCACGCCCTGGTAGTTCACGAGCGGCGGCGGTGATGCTGCGAAGGCGGTGGCCCACAGGGCCGCCGCGAGGATGGCCACAGCCGACACAACGATTCTTTTCGAGCGCATCGTCGTTTCCTCCGAGATTCAGGTCAAGGGCACGGGGCCGCGTTGGCGCGCTCCGCTCCTGGTATGCCGCCCATGGCTTGGAATCCCTTGGTGCCTTCCTCGTCGAGGCGGTTTTCCGCCGTCACGAGATAGAAGTAGCCGTCGCCCACGGCGGGCACGCTTGAATCCGCTGCGATCGGGAGGGCCCGTTCCGCAGGGGCGAGACAGCTCCCGAAGCCTAGCCCGATAAGATTGCTGATCAGGTCGCGGTACACGTTGTAGACCATCGACCTCTGTGGATCCCACGCGAGGTCGGTGCCCGAGGTGAACTCGACGCCAAGGACGTCGGACGGCGGGGGATAGGCCGTAGAGAAGCTCGAGTCGAGGGCGAACGAGGCGCTTGCGAGGTCGAGGTGCGCCAAACCCCCACCAATTGAGACGAGTGTCACCCGGAAGCCCACCCCGGAAGATGGAATCGGGCCTCCGTCCGGAAGACCGCCGGAGTTGAACGCGTGCTCGTCGAGGACGAAGCTCGGGCTCGACGCCGCCAGTGCGAGGCCGCTCAACAGGAAGCCGGTGAAGCGGATCGCCGCTTTCGTCATCGCGTCCCTCTCTCAAGTGGATGGGTCCTGCCCTCTTCAATGCTCGTGGAGGTGGATTCGCACACAGAACTTCGCAACGCCAACCGCGAAGCGGCCGACGAGACGACAGTGGGGGGGCGGAGGTACCTTGCTCGGAGTCCAAGGTTCGGCCCCGTCCTAGGCGGCCCGTTCAGCGGGTCGGTAAAGATAGCGGGCGGTCTGGATCACCGACGAGCAGGAAGCCCACCCAGAAGAAGGGGTGGGACATGGCCTTCTCCTTTTGGATCTGGACCATCGCCCGCCGTAGGGCCTCGTCCTTGGCGAGCCCAGCTCCCAGCTTCTCGTGGAACGAGACCATCAGGGCGGCCGACGCCTCGTCCGCCACCATCCACTGCGTCCTAACCACGCTCCTCGCCCCCGCCGCGATGAGCGAGCTCGTGAGGCCGACGACTCCCTCCCGGCGCACCCTTCAGGCGCTTGCGTTGGCTGCGACGGTGCAGCCACTTGTACCAGGCCCGCCTCGTGGATGCGACGAGAAGCAGCAGGCTACGAAAGTTGCCGCTCACGCCGAAGTAGTTGAAGTGGCCTCGCAGTCGCCGGCTGAGCGCGGCGTGCTGTTCCCTTACCGACCGATGTCGATGGCGTCGACACCCCAGCCGTTTCCCCAGCACCTCGATTACACGCCGAGCGTCGTCCTCGCGCTCGAAGCCGATGATGAAGTCGTCGGCGTAACGGATCAGGGTAGCCCTGCTCCCACGTGCAAGCACTTGCCGATCCGTCGCAGCAGCGACCCATCGGCCACCCGAGTCTGGAGCATCTCGACGAGCGCCGTGCGATCGACGCGGTCGAAGTAGGAGGCGATGTCGGCCTCCAGGATCCAGTTCACCTCGCCCGGATGGATGATCCGGTCCAGGGTCCGCACGGCGTCATGGGCGTTGCGTCCGGGCCGGAAGCCGTACGAGCAGATCGTCTCCAGCACGTCGCGGACGGCGTCCTGGACCAGCTTGTCCTCGAACGCCGAAATCCCAATCGGTCGCGTCTTACCCCGGCCCTTCGGGATGTGGACACGTCGGATCGGTTGGTGTCGGTAACGTTTCGATCGCAACCGCGTCCACGCCGACGGCCGCGGCCTTGCGCACGCGGTCGTCGGCTCGTCGCAGGGCTGGCACATCGATCGGTGT
>DASPGQ010000426.1 GCA_035620555.1 Vicinamibacteria bacterium | reverse complement strand
TGCCGATGAGTTGGCCGGTTCGAACGCTGAGGCAGCAGAAGACGGACGCCATCGATGGCAAGCTCGGCTTCTATTCTCTCGACGCTTCCACTCCCATCACGGCGGGCACCTGGAGGGCGGTGATGATCGCGGCCGATTGCGCGCTCACCGGCCAGGCTTTGATCCAGGGTGGCGAGCGCGCTTGTTTCGCGCTCACCCGGCCTCCCGGCCACCACGCGGACCGCGATCTCTACGGGGGTTATTGCTTTCTGAACAACGCCGCCGTGAACGTTCTGCTCGGCTTCGAGGGCGGCTAGCGTCGGATCTCGACGGTCGACGCGCCGTCGATTCTCTTGTAGAACAGGCCGTTCGTCGAGAGCAGGAGCTCGAGGGCTTGCTCGAACGTGACACCCTGGAGGTCGACCGTCACGTTGCGATCTCGAAAGGACTCGTCGAAGAGGACGTTGACTCCCGCGAGCTTTCCCAGCGCTTCGAGAATCGTCCGCAGGCTCGTCTCCTCGGCGAACTTCAGTTGAATGGGCGCCGAGGAGAACGGATCGAGCAGCGGCTCGGGCCCGAAGATTCTCTCGCGAATCACTGGAGGTCGCGACCCTGACTCGCGCTCGAGCCGGCGCCGGAGCTCTTCGAGCTCTTCCCGGGCGAAACGGTTGGTGGGATCGTAGAGCAGGGCCTGCGAAAGCTCGCGGGAGGCGGCCAGCTCCTCCCCGGTTTCCCGGAGCCTTCGCGCCTCCCGGAGGTGGGAGTGGGAGGCCTCGATCGTAGCCCGCATCAGAGCGATTCGTGTTTCGAGATTCTCGGGAAACTCCTCGAGCGCCTCCTGGTAGAAGGCCACCGCTCGGTCCCAATCCTCCAGGCGGGCGGCGCGATTTCCGTTCTCGTAAGCCGTTCGCGATGCGCTGCATGCAGCGAGGATGGTGGCCAGACCGAGAATCGACCCTCTCGAGAGCATTCGTGCCGCCATTGTAGCGCCCGATCAGTCCAGAACCAGCTTGGGAAGGAACCGTGTGAGCCATGGCACGTACGTCACCAGGAGCACGGCGACGGCGCGGATGGCGAGAAACGGAACCGAAGCCCGGTAAACGTCGGGAAGGGGCTGTTTGAACCGATAGGACGCGAGGAAGAGGTTCATCCCCACCGGCGGCGTCAGGTAGCCGAGCTCGAGGTTGGTGAGGAAGATGACTCCGAGGTGGAACGGGTCGATCTCGAAGAACAGGCCGAGCGGAGTGATGAGCGGAACGACGACCACGATGGCGGAGTAGATATCCATCAGGCAGCCCACGAGCAGCAGAAAGACGTTGAGAAGGAGCAGGAACACGAGGGGAGAGGTGACGAAGCCCTGCACCCAGTCGACGCCCTGCTGAGGGATCTGGGCGAAGACGAGGTAGTTCGTCAGACCGAGGGCAACCCCGAGAATGATGAGGACGCCTCCGATGAGAGTGGCGGCGTCTCCTCCGACACGGAGCAGGTCCTTTCCGATTGCGAGGTCGCGGTGGATTCCGAACTCGAGGACGAAGGTGGAGAGCACCGTCAGCGCCGCGGCTTCCACCAGGGTCGCGAAGCCGCCGAGGATGCTTCCGAGCACCACGATGGGAATGGCGACCTCCCACTTCGCCTGCCACAGCGCGCTCGCGGCGCGCCGTGCGTCGAAGGGAACCCGCGCGATTGCGGTTTTGCGCGCGGCGACGAGGGCGAGAACGGCGACGAGCGCCATCTCGAGGACGGCGGGAACGATGCCGCTGACGAAGAGACGCGGGATCTCCACTTCGGCGACGAGCCCGTAGAGAATGACCGCGAGCGAGGGAGGGAAGAGAAGGCCGAGCGAGCCGGCCGACGTGAGGAGTCCCGTCCCGAACCTGGGCGAGTAGCGCTCCTCGAGCAGCATGGGAAACAGGAGACCGCCCATCGCAAGGATGGTGACGCCGCTTCCTCCCGTGAAGCTGGTGAAGAAGGCGCAGACGACGATGGCGACGATGGCAACGCCTCCGGGAAGCCATCCCACGATGGCGCGAAAGAGCTCGACGAGTCGTCGCGGCGTACCGCCCTCGGCGAGAATGAAGCCCGCCAGGGTGAACAGGGGAATCGTCGGCAGAATGGGCTTCACCGCCAGGTTGTAGGTCTCGGTCGGGATCGCGGAGACGGGAAACAGGTCGTGCCAGAGGAGGATCGCTGCGACACCGCCGATGCCGACGACGATGGGCGCGCCCAGGGCGGTCGAAAGGAGCACCGCGCCGACGAGAAGAACGTAGATCCCGGACTCTTGAAGCGATTCGAATCGATAGAGGGCAAGGGGAACGAGGGCGA
>DASPGQ010000425.1 GCA_035620555.1 Vicinamibacteria bacterium | reverse complement strand
AAAGGCGTTGCGAGCGTTGAGAGACTCGTCGGTGAAGTCCATACCAAACTGCCCATTGAAATCTTGCTCGCCTGGCTTCGTGGTGATTTCGATGCGGCGCGATCCTGGCTCGGGGAACTCCGCCGAGAAAGGGTCCACGCTGATTCGGATGACGTCAATCGCCTCCAGGGGTGGAATGTTGCGTTTTTCTCGAAATCCGTTGACGTAGATGACGACCTCATCGGGCTGGGCAGGCGAACCGGCCATGTGGAGAAGCTGGTTGACCAGATCCCGCGGATTGCTCGGCAGTCCTCGGAGCTCCTCCCCCGAGAGGGTTATCAAGGAGTTACCCGGCGCGATCGATAGACCGCTCTCGGACGAAACGTCGATTCGCTCCGTGACGTGAACTGTCAGGGTGACGGTGATCTCACGGCGGGAGTCTCCGGCAAGTTGCACCTCTTCCGCGAACGGGGCGAACCCGTGGGCCGATACCAGAAGCGTATAGGATCCGGGCGCCACGCGCGCCCGGTACGTTCTCCCGGAAATATCCGCCACATGATTCTCCCCGCCTTCCGCTTGAAGGAGTACATACGCATTAGGAATCAGAGCTCCCGTCTGGTCGAGGATCGTGACCTCCACCACGCTGGACGCTCTCGCCGGCGGCTTCGTCGCTCGCGGCGACGGTGTTGGCGCCTCGGCCGGCGGGGGTGTCGCGGGTCGTGGCGCTGGCGGCGGCTGGGGTTGCGCTTCCGGCGGTGGGGGCAGCGTTGGTCGAGGAACGGGGGTCGGCTGGGGTTGCGCTTCCGGTTGAGGGGGGGTCGCGGGTCGTGGCGCTGGCGTTGGCCGCGGTTGTGTTTCCGGCGGTGGGGCTGGCGTTGGTTGTGGCTCTGGCGGCGGCTGGGCTCTTGGTTGCGTTCGTGGTTGCGGTTGAGTGGGCTCGACCGTCACCTCCGCCTCTTTCGCCGGGGGCGCGTTCGCGCGTCTCGTCGCGTCCAGATCGACGGCAGCCTTGAGCAGAACCCATTTCTTGCCAGCAAGCGTGGTCACCCGCACCGACCGCTCGAGGACTTCGACCTGTTGCACCTCACTTCTCGCCCCGTCCGCCAGCACAAGCCAATCCCCTGAGGCAACGTGGGCGCTTCCAAAGAGCGCGAACAAAGCAAGGGCGGTCCTCATTTCCTCGTGATTCTAATCAACGGGTAACGAAGAACTGCGCGCCAGCCCACGTCCGTCCTCGTGACCAAAGCGGTGCGACCGACGACGAGCGGCACTGAGATGATTCGGACCTGTCCTCTGCTCAAGCGTGATTTCTGACGATCATACCCCGTGGGCTCTCACAGAAGCGACTCGAAGGCCTCCGGGAGCTATGGGAACGCCATTGTCGCGCTTGGGCGATAACCCGATCCGTAAGAGAAGTCACATGATTCGAGATCTCGTCATTTCACTTGCCGGACCCTCTTACCGGCCCGAGGGCTCGACCGCCGAGAATTCAATGGGACGGGTTCAGCCGTGGCCAATCTTTGAGATTCGACGTGCTGGAGATCGCAGTGGTGCGGTGGGCGAGCTGAACCGGCTCAGGCACTCCCGACTTGCCTCTCCATGAGCTCGCCCAGCATTTTCAGATGGCTTTTTTCCTGATCGGCGAGCTCGAGGAGAACACTCGACGTGGAATCGTCCGCGCTGTGCTGGCCAAAACGCAGAAAGAGATCGAGCGCCTGGGTCTCGAGCATCATCGCGTAGCTCAAGATGTCCTCGACGGTGCTCGTTCTGGGCTGGATGGATTCCAGGATCTCATCCGGGTTGAGGCCGCCTTCCATCACCTCGCGTGAAGCCTGTTCTTCCAGGCTCTCCATCGTGGCGACCTCGCCGCCATGCGCCCGGTACAGGTCGTAGATCGCTCGTTTGTGATCGACCTCGAGCTCGGAAAGCTCCTGGAACAGCCGAGCCGCATCGGGGTTCGTGACCGCCTGGCTCAATCGCTCATAGAACACCCGCATCGTTTCTTCCATGCCGAAGATGATCGTCAGCATCTCGGCGGGCGTCTCCTTGCCGGAGATGAGCCCGAGGTTGGCCTCGACCGGTCCCCGAGCAACCTCGCCCTGCCAGGCCTTGATGCCGCCCGCGAGGTTATAGACCTCTTTGAACCCTCGCCCCGAGAGCAGTTGCGCAGCAGCCCGGCTGCGCCCACCCACGGCTCAGTAGACCACGAGCGGCTTGTCGCGGTCGAGCTCTTCTAGCCGGCTCGGCAGATTCGGGAGAGGAACGAGTACGGCTCCCGGGAGATGAGCCTGTTCGTACTCGCCCGGCTGACGGACGTCGAGCAAAGTGAACTCCTGCTCCTTGTGCTCCGCCAGGAAACGGCGAGCCTCGTCCGCTTCCATGTTCTTCGCCGGAATGAAATAGTCTTTGAAACCCATGGATGCGACCACCTCCGTTGTTCAGATCTTGCGAGGATGACGCGAGCTCGATCATACGGGCCGGCCTATGCAACTCGAGCCAGCCAGCGGGCCAAATTTAACCCCGATCGCAGGGTGGAATCTAGCGAGCGAGCATGCGACGGCCGGCGACGTCATCCTCGAACGCGAAGAGGGGGACGGCATTGCCCGGATTCAGCGGGTCGACGTTGTCTGGATATAAAGCGCCCGAGAATCGTCCGTCCAATTCCATGAACGTCGGATCGAACTCGATGACGAAGTCGACCACGGCAATCCCTTGATCGTCGAAGTCGAAGTTCGCTACCTTCATCGCGATCGCCCGCCGCCCGCTGCGCTCCCACACGCCCTGGGACGAGCCGAACTGGAACTCGCCTTCCGCCGAGCTGTTCAGAAACACGTTCCCGTCGACCGAGATCGTGAGGAACTCCCGCGTTCCCGTTTCCTGTTCCACCACGAAGTACGTGCCGGCGACTCGCCGGGCGAACGCAGGGTTGTCCTTGTCCGCATCCGCTCGAGCTAGCCCGCCAATCACCGCGAGCGCGGCGACGAAGGCCATTGCTGCGAGTCGGTACTTGATTCTCATGTCGTTTCCTCCCGGTTCATTTCGTCCATGGACTTGGAAGTACCCATGGATCGTGTAGCTTTTGTACGAAGAAGAGCGAGGGGGGCGCTTTCTCGGATAAAACCGTCGACCGACTCGCTATCTAGCACACGCCCAAAGCGGGGAACAAGTGAATTCGAGCCGGTATCGAATTCGAGTGGCCGCCAGTTGTGGAGCCTAGCGAGACAGGGCGTCCGGTGAGCGTCGGCTCGGCGTGTACGTCACTTCCACCAGTTCTTCGGGGAGCTTTCGTTCGAGGAAGAAAGGGTTCCTGCTTTATGATTTCAGGTCGACTGGCCTGACGCCGAGCGTTCTCCTCTCGAGGGGCGAGGCAGGCGAGAACGAATCGCATCGTTCGGCTTGGGCGAGCTCGACCGGCTCCACTCCCCCCGGGGGCTCGTCGGACTTCGAAGGCAGAAACAAACCAAGAAGGGGAGGATGAACATGACCGTGAACTTGCAGCAGCGATGGGTTTGGCTCGTGGGGATGCTGGCATTTGTTGTCGTTGGGGTCGGAGGAGCGGCAGCGGCGCAAGTTCCGGATGCCGACTGTTTCTCGGGAAACTGCGGAGGCAGCAAGGGCATACCGGAGTGTCCCAGAGGCTATGGCGAAGTGGGCCTCGTTCTGTACGCCAACAGCAAGGCCGACGCTCAGGAGAGCTGCGAAACGGTCGTCTCTTGTACCAACCTGGGCAAGAAAAGCGTCGAGGTCAACTGCCGGTTCTACACCGGATTCAATCCCATACCGGAGGGGGGCGACCGCACGGACGCGCTCTGCCACTCCGTAACACCCGACGTCGCCCCAGGCGACACGACGGAATGCGCTACGGACTCCACCGGGGACCCTCTCTTCCTGGCGGGCGGCATCTTTCTGGCGGGAGACGCGGATTGCCCGACGTTCGAAGGAAAGGGCCTGGTGTGCGTCGCCGGAGGAAAAGCAGACGACGTTCTCTGTCAGGCTCATCTCGTTTGCGGAAACGGCTCGGTCCTCGAGACAACCGAGATCGTGCGGACGAAGAAATCGAAGAAAGACTGACAGTTACTGGGTGGCTAGGACGGACCGAAACAGACGATCGTCAGGTCGTCGCTCTGAGGTTGGCCGTCTTGGAACGCCTCCACCGATCGGAGAAGCTCGTCCAGTGCGTCTTGCGGCGTGCCTTTCGATTTCCGAAGGGCGTCGTAGATCCGTTCGTCGCCGAACAGGTCTTCGTTCCGATTGAAAGCTTCGCTCAGACCATCGGTGAAGGCGAAGACGGTATCTCCCGGTTCCAGCTCGTAGGCGCTCGATCCGAGATCCAGATCCTTCGCGATCCCGAGGGGCATGGATCGCCTGGACTCCAATGGCTCGATCGCTCCGTTGCGGCGCCGAAGCAAAGGAGACAGATGCCCCGCATTCGCCAAGAGAAGCCGGTTGCGCGAAACATCCAGAGCGAAGAAAACGAGCGTGACGAACATGCCCTCGGTGAAATCACGATAGAGCGAGGCGTTGAGCATGCGCAGAATCTCCGCCGGATCGGTCTTGCCGGCCGAGAGGTAGCGAGCCTCGCTGCTGAGTTTCGCCATGCAGAGCGCGGCGGACACTCCCTTCCCGGAAACGTCGCCGAGCGCGATACCCGCTTGCCCTTCGGGCAAGCTCAGAAAATCGTAGTAGTCGCCACCGATATCGAGAGCGGAGCGATAGACCTCCCCGAATACGTAACCCGGGACTCGGGGCGTCTCACGCGGGAGGAAATGGCCCTGGATCTTTCGGGCAAGCAACAGATCCTTATCGAGCAATCGCCGTTTGAGCAGACTAGCATGTTTTCTCGCATTGGAGAGCGACAGTGCCGCCTGGCGGGCGATGGCGGTAAGCACGGCCATATCGTCCTTGACGAAGGGTTTCTCCGAGCCGTCTAGGTGAATGATGCCGAAGACATCGCCGCGAGCGATCATCGGCACGCAGACCACGGAACGAAGCTGCAACTTCGCGACCGTGTCCGAGCTGGAGAATCGCTCGTCGCTCATGGCGTCGGCGCTGAGAATTCCACGATGGTTCTCGATCGCGTCCCGCACCAGGGTGCGGCTCACCGCGATCTCCGCCGGTTCGCCCGATCGCGTCAGAGCCACCTTCGCACGGAGCTCGTCCTGGCCTGCTTCCGACAGCATGATGAACCCACGCTCGGCCTGGGGAAAGACCTCGAAGAGCTTGGTCACGATGAGCGTGAGGAGCGACTCCTCGTCGAGCATCTCGCCAATCGCTTCGCTGACCTCCAGGATGACTCGAAGTCGCTGCCGAGTGACCTCGAGCGAGTCCCGCCCGCTCGAAACCGTCGTCAGGAGCGAGGCGAGTTCCTGTTCCGCGTCCATTGCATCCAGGACCGGCTGCGCGCCCGTCTGGCCCGGCTCGCGAAAACGTACTTCGGGCACGATGAGACTGTCGTCGTCGGATCCATCCGCCAGGAGGAACTCGAGGCTCACGGCACCGAGCCCGATCCGATCGCCGTTTGCGAGGGCCGTAGGACCGGTGATGCCGACTCCGTTCACTGTCGTGCCGTTACCGCTTCCGAGATCGTGGATGTGGTAGATATTGCCGCGCCGACGCACTGCGGCGTGCTGCCGGGACACTGTCGGGTCGTAGAGGGCGAAATCGGGCGTGGACCCCCGGCCGATGACGATATCGTTGTCGAACTCGAAGGCTCTTCCGAACGCCTTTCCGCTCTCGATGAGAAGCTTTGGCATATCCCGCCGACCCGCTCAAAGAAAACTGTGCGAGCGCCATAGAGTATTCGACTCGCTCTTTCGGCGCAAACCTTGCGGGGGGATCGACCGCCACGCGAGCAGTCCTCGAAGACCGGGTTCTCGCCCAGGCCTGGAAGGCCGAATCGGATCGATACTCTGAAAATGCTCCGAGGTGCCGTCGCGGAGTATACTCCCATCGTGTTGCGCGCTTTGTTGGCTGTGCTTCTAATGGTTCTCGTTGTCACTTTGACCGCTTTCGATCCTCTCTTCTGTCCCGACGGCTGTGGCGATCAAGACGTTGGCTCCATCGGCTCTGGTGGAACTGATTGCGCTATCTGCCTGGGCCTCGGGCCAATCGCTGCTTCGCGTGAGCTCGTGCCCGTCGAGCTCCTTGGTGTTCCCCATCTAGAAACCGCGGCAACCACGATCGCTGCGGATCCTCGAGCGATCGAGCACCCTCCGAGAACGAGCTGATTCCCCTCTCTGGAGTTCAGTGCCGTGGCGGGACCCGTGATCGATCGTGCCGCCACGGCTCGGCTCGGGCTGTTTACGGCGCGGCCAGCGCGTCGGGCTCGCTCCGCTCGCACAGGGTGGGTTGAGTTTTTCGTCACCCTAAGAGTCCTGACCGTCCGTTTCTAGCGCCGTCATGGCATTACACGAAGGCTCGTCAATGTGGAGAAGAGTGCTCTTGTTCCTTGCGCTTGCTTCGCCGGCAAGCGCCACGGAGACCGTGCGCGTCGAAGTGAAGCACGGGGATCAGCCGCTGTCCGGAGCGAGCGTCATTGCGAACGGGAAAAGCTACCTGACCGATGGCGACGGGGTCGTCAGTTTTCCCGCGTCCCCCGGGTCGCTCGAGCTCGTCATCGCCAAGGATGGGTTTCTTCCCGTTACCACCTCGCTAGTCGTGGACGAAGGGAAGGTTCATCTCGTTGAAGTCCTGCTCGAGCAAAGCGTGACGCTTCAAGAAGAAATCACGGTCGTGGCCACCACTCGATCGGAACGGGGCATCGAAGAGCAGCCGATGCGCGTCGAGGTGCTCGGTCGTGAAGAGATCGAAGAGAAGATGCTCATGACCCCGGGGGACATCGTCATGATGCTGAACGAGATGGGTGGCATGCGCGTGGCGGCGACCTCTCCGTCGCTCGGTGCGGCGAGCGTCCGCATCCAGGGGATGCGCGGCCGCTACACGCAGTTTCTCTCCGACGGCCTGCCGCTCTACGGTGAGCAGCCGGGAGGCCTCGCGTTGCTCCAGATTCCTCCCATGGATTTGGGGCGGGTCGAAGTCATCAAGGGAGTCGCGTCTGCGCTCTACGGCGGAGGGGCCATGGGAGGAGTCGTCAACCTCCTCAGCCGCCGGCCGGGCGAAGAAGCCCAGCGAGAGATTCTCGTGAACGCCTCGACTCGGGGTGCGACCGATGCCGTGCTCTGGATCTCGTCGCCGCTTTCTCCCTTCTGGAGCTTCTCGCTTCTGGGAAGCGGGCACGGGCAAGACCGTGTGGACGTCGACGGCGATGCGTGGTCCGACATCGCGGGCCACGGACGTGGGGTCCTGAGGCCCCGTCTTTTCTGGGACGGAGGCGAGGGTCGAAGCTTCTTCGTGACGGCGGGCTTCACCTACGAGGATCGCACCGGAGGAACGTTGCCAGACTCCGTGCTCGAAGCGACGGGAGAACCTTACGAGGAGTCGCTCCTGACGCGGCGTTACGACGTGGGCGCTGTGGGGCAGACACTGCTCGGAGGCCGCTACCTTCTTACGGGGCGCGTCGCTGTCACCCGGGGGAACCATGATCATCTCTTCGGCGACACCCGCGAGCGAGATCGACACGATACCGCGTTCGCCGAGCTGACGTTGCGGGGAAGCGCCGGGGGTCATACCTGGATCGCCGGTGCCGCGTTCGAGCACGACGGCTACCGTCCCGAGGACGTCCCACGCTACGCCTATTCCTTCGGTACCATCGGCGCCTTCTTTCAGGACGACGTGGACGTGGCGGACTGGCTTGGCCTATCGCTCAGCGCTCGTCTCGATCGTCACAATGAGTACGGGACGTTCTTGAGTCCGCGTTTCTCCGCGCTCCTGCGTCAGGGACGATGGACCGGCCGCGTTTCCTTCGGAAGCGGCTTCTTCGCGCCAACGGCTCTGACCGAGGAAACCGAAGCGGCCGGATTGACTCGGTTGAGCATTCCCGGGCCGCTTTCGGCGGAGCGGGGCCGGAGCGTTTCTCTGGATGTGAGCCGTAACGACGGACCGCTTACGACCACGCTCACCCTCTTCGCCTCGAGGATCGACGAATCGATCCTGGTAGAGCGGTCGACCGACTATCTTCTTCGAAACGTCGACGGCGGCACCACGAACACCGGGGTCGAGATCCTGGCGACCTTCCGGCGTCCCCCATTCGCAGCGACCGGGACCTATACGTATGTGCGATCCATCGAGTCCGACGGCGGCCTGTCCCGAAATGTCGAATTGACGCCGCGACACAGCGCCGGTCTCGTCGCCATGCTCGAAGACGACGATGTGGGGCGTCTCGGCTTCGAGCTCTACTTCACTGGCGAACAAAGGCTCGAGGCCAATCCCTACCGTACTACCAGCGAGCCCTATGTGATCATCGGCATCCTCGCCGAGCGTCGCTTCGGCCGATTTCGGATCTTCGTGAACGGCGAGAATCTCACTAACTTCCGACAGTCCCGTTGGGGTCCGCTTCTGCGTCCGGAGCGAAACGTCGATGGGCGATGGACCGTCGACGCCTGGGCACCTCTCGAAGGTCGGGTCATCAATGGAGGCGTAAGGGTGGACTTCTGAATTGGGAAACCAATGCCCGGTGACCATGTGTTACGGGTTATAAGATCGGGACGTCTCGCACGAAATGCCGGATCAACGCGACACGGTGACCAGCAGCCGCGGCCCGTCATTCCCTGACAGTCAGTGCCATCGATGTCTTCACGTTCGTGTCATCCGAAGCGGGCGAGGACCTAGCTACCTCTTGTGTCGGGAGCCGACGCGCCCGCGATACCCGGCCCAGCCGGTTCTGAACTGTCCGGTCTTCCGCACCGGGCACCAAACAGACGACGACTCGAGAAATTAACGTTCCTCTTTCGATCTCGACGGCTTGACTAAGACTCGGCCACACCCTATGGATCCGGCGACAGGAGCCGCAATGCTCGAGAAGACGCGATTGAGCCTCTTTTACCTCGCTTCGTACCTCTGGCTCGGTGGAGTGGCGATGATCCTTTCGCCAACCCTGGCCGCCGAGCTTCTCCAGTCGAACGCCCACTACCCGCCGGTCATGCTGCGCGCGCTCGGCATGTTCATGATCGGGCTCGGCATCATCGTCGTGCAGATCATCCGTCACCGTCTCGACGTGCTGTACGCGACCACCGTCGTCGTGCGCCTGTTCTTCTGCCTTGGGCTTTTGGCGTTCTACATCTCGACGGGCGATCCATTCTTCCTGGTTTTGTTCGGCATCGTCGCCCTGGGCGTCGCCATCACCGGCGTGACTTATCTCGGCGAACGACAGAAGTTTCCGGTCTAACGGCGACGAAGGTGTCGCGACCCCGAAAACCGAGGCTCAGAGCTTCTTCAGGACCAGCACGGTGATGTCGTCGAACTGCGGCGCCGTGCCGGCGAACCGGTCGATCGCATCGAAGATACGGGACACCACGGCCTCGGCGGACTCTTTGGCGGACGATCGGACGATGTCGCAGAGGCGCGCCTCGCCAAATTCCTCGCCGGCTTCGTTCTGGGCCTCGGTCACGCCGTCCGAGAAGAGCGCCAGGCAGTCCCCGGGATCGAGTGAGAAGGTGGTGTCGGTGTAGGATTCGCCCTCGAGCAACCCAAGCGGTGTCCCCGTAGACTTGAGCCAGACCTCTTCGCCGTCGGCCCGCAGCAGCAGGCAGTCGGTGTGGCCGGCGCTCACGTAGCGTGCGGCGCCGCTCGAGGGTGTGAGCTCCACGAACGCCGCGGTGACGTACTTGTTGGCGGCGGTCGTGGCGAAGAGGAGGTTACTCGAATGCGCCGCGAGCTCGCTGAGAGAGGGCAGGCGTCCGAGAAGTGCGCGCAGCGTGGCCTGCATGTTGCTCATCAGCAGCGCCGCGGGCAAGCCCTTTCCCGACACGTCGGCCACGCACAGCAGCACCCGGGGCTCGCCACTCGAATCGCGTGCCGGGAGCGCATCGTAATAATCGCCGCCGCACTGACGTGCCGGCCGGTTCTTCACCGCGACGTCGTAGCCCCCCTCTGCGAGAAGTGGTGGAAGCTCGGAGGGGAAGAG
>DASPGQ010000424.1 GCA_035620555.1 Vicinamibacteria bacterium | reverse complement strand
TGAGCGTCACCGGTGGCCGGACCCGAGAACCCTGCGTAGACGGCGTGGATGGTCCCGTCGCGATTAATGAAGACCGTGACCGGGACCCCTTCGATAGGGGTGAGCCCGCCGAGCCCGTCTCTGACCAGCTCCTCGAAACTCTGCTCGGCGATCACGATGTCCCATTCGGCGCCGTGCTTTTCCTGGAAGCGAAGCACCCGTCGTTCGTTGGCGGTTTCGTCACCTTCGAACTCGAAGGCGAGGCCGACGATCTCCAGGCCTTCTGAACGGTGCTTGCGATGGAGCTCCACGAGCACCGGCGCGAGATCGTTGCAATTGGGACACCACGTCCCGAAGATCTCCACGATGACTGGTTTTCCGACATATTTCGGGCTGCGAAGGTGCTCGAGCTCGAGGCGCGTCTCGGTGCTCGTCACCCGCACGCGTTCCAGAGGGTCGGGAAGCTCGACGTCGTCGGCCCGTTCGGCGACAAAAGGATCCCAATACCTGCTGTCGAGAACCCACTCTCCGTGCATCGTGCCGTCGGGGCCGACACGTCCTTCGAGGAGAAAGGCATGGCGGCCGTCGAACGTCGACAGAACCATGCGTCTTCCGAACACATTGCCAGCGAGGAATCGCATATCTCCGTACTCGGAGGGGACTTCGATCGTCCCGGTCACGACCGAAGTGAACTCTTGGTGGAACACGCCCTTGGCGAGATCGTAGAGGTCGAACTCGAAGCGCCAGATACCGGAAACGTCGACGGGAGGTTCACGGGCCTCGTCGGAGCCAATGGCGAAACGAGTCCGCGGATCCGGCTCCGCAACCGGGCGCGCCTCGAACTTTGTGGACCCTTTTCCGACAGTAGGGATGAAGTGACTCCATGTTCCGACCGCCGCCCCATCGCCATTCTCGACGAACCGCGCCTCGATCCGGGTCTCGTAGACGGGAAAATCGAGAGTGAAACCGCTCTCGTCTCGCTCGCAGGAAGTCGGGATCGATTCCTGTCCGTTCACGATCGTCGCCGTGGCCGTCTCGCAATTCTCGGGAAGCTGAAGGAAGAAGGGAATTCGCTCGCCGTGCTCCGTGATCAACTCGGCACGGTACCATTGCGCCCGCGCGCTCCCCAAAAGGCAGCACCACACCAGAGCGGTCGAGAACAGCAGGTGCCGGGAACGATCCATCAGCGAGCCCCCGAAGTCGTTTGGCCTGGACTCGGTACTCTTCCCAGGTACTCGGACACGAGGTGCGACGCAACCTCACGGTTGAACCCGCTTTCTCGCGACGTTAACCGCCTCCAGGCTGCCACGGCCGTAAGAAGGCTATACCGTATCGTAGCGTCTAGATCAAAGGCGGCTTCGCTCGGAGCGCCTTGCGAGGCAAGATCGTTCGGGCTTCCGCGAGCGTCGGCGGAGCTTCGAGCTAATTCAGCGGGCCGAGCTCGGCGGTGAACGTCGCTCCCGGGCCGACGGAGAAGCCGTTTGCGAGCACGATGGCATTCCCGGCGTGGAACGTCACCGCTCCGGCAAACTCGGTGGCGAAGCTGGGTCCGGCGGTGATGCTGTTGGAGGCTTCGAAGAGCTCGGTCGTCGTCACGACGGCATTGCTCAGGACCAGATCGACGAAGGGCGCTGTCGAGCTTCCGGTCGCTTGGATCACGACGTCGTCGACGTACCAGCCTTCATGAAGGTTGTCCAGCCCATCCAATGTGTCGAACACGAAACGGATCGTGACCGTCTGATTGGCATAAGAGGACAGGTCCAGCCCCTTCGATTGCCAGCCGGTCGTGGGATCGCTCAACCCTCCGACGGCGAGGCCTGGAAACCCGTTGTCGGCGAGCGTGGTGAAAGGCCCTCCGGAAGAAATTTCTACCGAGGCAATGTCGGCGATGGGGGCGAGCCCTTCCGTCTCGAGAAAGTAGTTGAAGGAAAGCGAAAGGGGGTTCGGGCCGAGCGGAACCGGCGGTGAAACCAGCATCGCTCCTTCGGGAGGCCCGAACTGTCCCGGGCCCGCCACGTAATCGAAATCGGCGGGGTCACCGAAATAGAACGCCGTGCTCGCCGAATGGCCGCCGTTGCCTCCACGGTTCGTGGTCAGCTGCCAGATGAGAGTGCCGTCCGGCTTGTCGAGAAGAATGCTCGCGACGAAGCCTTCGGGGCCGCTCTCGAAATCAGCGTGAAGCAGATCGACGAGGCTGTCGTTGACGCGGAAGAACAACGTGTTGGAAACGCCTCCTCCAAACGATTCGTTGGAAACCGTGATATTCGCGAGGCCGGGTGAGACGACGTCTGTGGATGGAATCGTGGCCTCGAGCACGGTAGCACTGACGTAAGTCGTGGGGCGAGGGGAGCCGTTCCACCGAACGACGGACGGAGCGGCAAAGCTCGCTCCATTCACCGTGAGCACGAAGCTCGATTCCCCCGCGCCGATTTGGTCCGGCGAAAGGGAACCGATGCTCACGGAAGCGCATCCGGAAACACAGCCGGTCGTGAATTTCCAGAGATCGCCCTCGAACATCTGGATGCCGGCTGTCGCCACGACCCGCCAGTAGTAGGTCGTACCCGGCTGCAGCGTGCCCGGAGCGTAGTTGGTCGGAGCTTGGCCGCTCGATACCAGCGGCGGATTCGTCGTCGTACCGAAGTAGACGTCGTGCGTCACCCCCGCGGCTCCACCGACCCAGGACAAGATCGGTGTCGTCGAGACCCCGACTGCACCGTTGGGAGGCGTCGGGTCCCTCGGAAGCGGAACCGTCTGGCCGGTGATATCGACTCGCCACACGCCTCTTCCGTGCGTGAAGGCGAACAAGTGTCCCAGCGATGCGTCGAGAGCGAGCGTTTCGGTCACGACGTTCGCGAATCCGGTGTTCTCGACCGCCCAGGTTGCGCCCCCGTCGGTCGACGCGAAAACGCCGAGATCCGTACCCACGTACAGACGCGTGCCAACCGGCTCGACCAGAGGATCGACGACGATGCTGTGGACCGGAATGTCGGGAAGGCCGGTCATTCCCGACCCGTCGAGCCCGCTCCAGTTCGCGCCACCGTTGATGGTCGTCCAGACGTGAGTGCCTCCGAACGTCGAGTAGGTTGCGAAGGCGATATCGGGGTTGCTCGGATGAAACGCGAGCGACGAGACCCATCCGTCCCGAGGAAGAGTCCAAGGCCAGTCCGTCGTTCCTCCCGAGCTCAAACCGACGTCGGTTCGGTGGATGTGCCCGCAATCGGTGCCCGCCAGCACGCGATTCGGATCGGCGGGAGAAACGGCAATCGCGCTGACGAGACCTTGGCAGAACAGGGGATTTCCGAGCTCGACGAAGGTGCTCGCGTCAGTCCAGCTCTCTGCCGCGTCGGTGGTCCGCCACATCACGACCCCGCCCGTCCACAGGCGCTCGGAATCGGAGGGATCCATCGTGAAGGGGGCGATGAAGAGCCCGGTATCCACGATCCCGTTCGTCGCCGGCTGAAAAGTCGACCCTCCATCGATCGACTTGTGGAGCGACAAACCGGTGTTCTCGATGTACAGGACGTTCGTGTCGTCCGGGTCGACCGCCACATAGCCGCCGTCCCCGCCCCAGATCGTCCCCCAGTCGTTGGGCCCCGCGGCATCACTGCCGCGAACGGTCCCGTTGTCCTGGGTCCCTCCGAAGAACGTCGACCCGTCCGGATAGGGCGTGCCGTGGTAGAACTGCGTGACCCCGTAGTGGTTGTTGAGCGCCGTCCAGGCCACCGCTCCGAGCGTGGGATCGCAGCCATCGTCGCTCGTCACGACCGTTCCGGCCGTCGCGTTGTCGGTCCGAAAGACCCCACCATCGTTTCCGACGAAGAGCGTCGTGTTCGTCGTCCCATCGTAGGCTGGGTGAAACACGATGGCGTGATGGTCCGCGTGCGCATATTGGGGAAGCGACGGATCCGCCCACCAGTGGGACGCCAGGCCCCAATTCACCCCTCCGTCCTCGGAGCGAAAAAGGTCGATGCCGCCCGCCCAGACCACGTCGGGATCCGTCGGATCGACCGCGATCACGTTGTCGTACCACCCCTGGTGATAGAACGCGATAGGTCCGAAACAGCCGAAGGCGACCGCCGGGTTCGTCAGGAGCATGAGGTTGATGGCATCCACGAAGAGATCCTGGTTGCTCACCTGGGTCGTCCAGCTGTTCCCGCCGTCCGCGGATCGAAACACCGCGTGAAGCCCGTGGGTGAAGAACCCCGTGGAGTCGAGGCTCGCAGAGAGCGCGTAGACGACGTCCTGGTTCGACGGCGCGATGGCGAGCGACGTGCGTCCCATCTCCGGCTCGCTCAGCTTGCTGGTCCAAACGCCGGTTCCTCCCGCGTCGTCGTTGCGATAGACCGTCGCCGTCTCCAAAGTGCCGCAGGAGGCGAACACGACGTCGGTGGGAGTATCCGTTCGTTGCGCGAGGTCGAGGCAACCTCCAGCGACGGTCGCGCTGAGAACCTGGGTCCAGCTCGTACCACCATTGCTGGATCGGAAGACTCCGGTGCCGGTCGCGGCATAGACGCGCGCCGAATCGTTGGGACTGACGATGAGGTCGTTCACGTAGTAGAAATCGGGATTCGTGCTCGTTGCGGCCAGCTGTGACCATGATGCGCCCCCGTTGACGCTCTTGAAGACCCCGGCTCCGCGCACGGCGTCGATGTTGAAGAAGCCTTCTCCGGTGCCGGCATAGAGGACGTTCGCGTCGTCGGGATCCATGGCCATCGTGCTCACGGCGAGGTTCGGAAGGAAGTCGTCGAGTGGAGCCCAATTCGCGCCGCCGTCCACCGTCTTCCAGATCCCGCCGGAAACGCCCGCCGCATACATGATGTTAGGGGCGGACGGATCGATGAGAATCGAGCGCGTTCGCCCCCCGACGTTTCCCGGTCCGAGCTCCTCCCAGGTGTCGAGACTCAGGGCGGAAACACTGGGAGCCGCTCCCTCGGCGTTTTCCGAAGGAAGCAGGATATCGAGGGCGGTCGAGTGCCGGGGCATCGCGCGTATGTGGTCGCGGGCGGTGAAGTATCGTGAAATGGGAATCGTCCTCGTGCCGACCGGCGCTCGCTTCTGAACGTAATAGCTCAGGGCTTCACCGGGTTGATCGAACCGGGGAGGCATGGCGCCGCCTTTTGCCCTCTTGCCGGCGAGTCGGAATCGCTCCGTGGGTGAGGGGGTGTAGGCGCTCTTTGAACTCACTCGGGAAAGACAAGCGAGACCCGATGCCAGCGCAAGGAAAGCCGTGGCAGCACCCAGGAGGGTGCGCCGCGCGAGTTTCGGGTTCATCTGCCCTGCTCCTTCGTCGACGCTGCTGACCGCCCCCGACGATCCGACCCGCGGAACGCCGCACCTTAGAATCGACTATGAATGAGCGTGGGGATTAGATGTACAAAAACACGTTAGCACATGAGCCCGGCCGAGCTCAATCGCCCCGGCTTTCCGATTCGAAAGCGAACTATCCCAGGGGCTTCGGCGCCACGGGGTACAGGCCCCGGGACGCGAGATCGCGATACAGATCGGAGGCCGTGGCAATCGTGTCGTTGAGATCGCGAATCGCGGTTTCGAGGTCTGTCTCGAGCTTTCGCATGAGTCGGGTCTGTGCTTCGGTTGGAGCCGCTGTCGCACCGAGGATGCTGCGGCGCAGCCCGGAGATGTCGCCCCGTACATCGTCTTCCGGAGGTGGCCCCGGTTCGCGCCGTCCCACACCGAAGCGCCTTCGCAAGTCCTCCACTTTGATCGACAATTCCGTGATCTCCGCGAGCTCCTGCTCCGCGAGCGCCTCCTTCACTTTGGATAACTGCTCGTGAAGATCGACGAGGCTGCTGGCGGCTTCGTTGGCTTTGCGGTTGAGCTCGTAGGCGCGGCGTGCCGCTTCGTCGTAGGCGCGCCGTTGCTCGCCGCTGATGGCGATATCGGGGTCCCCGCTCACTTCGAGCGCGGTGTTCGCTGCTTCCTTGCCGTCCACGACCAGATGCGCTTGGTACGTACCCGGCGAAACGAAGGGGCTGTCGTATCGGGGTCCGAACCCGCTTCGGTCGGGTTGACCCTTCACCTCGGGGAGCGGTGCGAGGCGCAGGTCCCAGCTCACGTGGTGGATGCCGGCCGTTTTCTCGACGTCGAGCTTCCGGATGACCGTTCCCGGCGTATCCCGGATCTCGATCGCAACCTCTTTGGCGTCGGCAGAAAGTCGATACGTGAGCCGACCGGCCCCGGGGTTCTCGCCCAGGAACTGTTGATCGCCTTCGAAGTCACGCATCCGATCGCCGGCGGGATTCTGCTGCACCGCGGGGGGCGCCGAGAAGACGTAGGCTTTCGATGCAGCGGCCTCGGTGTAGTCCTGAAAGGGTGTGAGGTCGTCGAGAATCCAGAGGCTCCGACCATGGGTCGCGAGGATCATGTCGTTCTCCCGCGGGTGGAGTGCGATCTCGTAGATGGGCACGGTGGGGAGGTTCGCCTCGACGCGATGCCACTCCCGCCCGCGGTCCACGCTCACGTAGACACCTCGTTCGGTTCCCAGGTACAGAACGTCAGGATTCTTCAGATCTTCGGTGAGGGTGCGGGCGACCTCGCCCTCGGGAAGGCCCGAGGCGATCGTTCGCCAGCTCTTTCCGAGATCGTCGCTGACGTAGACATGAGCGTCGAAATCGTCCAGGCGATGGCCATCGAAAGCCGCGTAGACACGATTCGCCTCGAATCGTGACGGAGCCAGGCGCGATACGTAGGTGCCCAGCGGCAAACCGGGAACGTTTTTCGTGACGTTGGTCCAGTTGACACCCGAATCCGCCGAGACGTGCACGAGACCATCGTCCGAGCCCGCCCAGTAGAGTCCTTCCTGGATCTCCGACTCCGCGAAAGTTACGAGCGTGGAGTAATCCGAGACGCCGTCGTTCTTCGCAATCGTGATGTCCTTGCCATGGATACCCATCAGCTCGATCTCGTCCCGGTCGGCGTTCGTCGTGAGATCGGGGCTGATCGCTGCCCAGAGGTGGCCGCGATTCTCCGACCGGAATACCTTGTTGGCGGCGACGAAGATCGTCGCCGGATCGTGGGGCGAGAGCAGCATCGGCGTGTCCCAGTTCCAGCGAAGCTCGGGCTCGCCCTCTTCGGGCTCGGGTCGGATCGACTGCCGTTCGTTGGTCACGCGGTCCACGCGGTTCATGCGCCCGTTCTGGGACTCGGCGTACAGGACGCGTGGGTTGTCCGGGTCGGCGAGCGCGACGAAGCCGTCTCCGCCTCCGATGATGAACCAGTCGTCATTGGCGATCCCGTCGCGGCTTCGCACCTGGCTCGGGCCGCACCAGGTGTTGTTGTCCTGCAGACCGCCGCAGACGAAGTAGGGCGCGTTCATGTCGTAGCTCACGTGATAGAACTGGCCGAGCGGCATGTTGTCCAGCCAGACATAAGTCTCGCTCCGGTCGTAGGAGATGCCGACCCCCCCGTCGCCACCGAGAAGGACGTGGTCCGGATTCGCGGGATTGATCCACATCGCATGAAAGTCGACGTGAATGCGCGCGGCGCCCTCGTCGTGGAACGTCCGGCCCCCGTCATCGGAGACGTGGAGCCGCGTCCCGAGGACGTAGATGCGCGAATCATCGATGGGATCGATCCGGATCTGACTGAAGTACATCGGCCGCGGGTTGAGCGAAGAGAGCTTGGACCAGCTCGCCCCGGCGTCGTCGGTACGATAGACGCCACCCGCCTCCGGATGCTCGATTCGGGCGTAGAGGACATTCGGGTTCTTGCGGTAGATGTCGAGACCGATGCGACCCATGGGCCCTTCGGGAAGGCCCTCGGTGAGCTTGTCCCAGCTTCGACCCCCGTCGGTCGTCTTGTGAATCGCGCTTCCCGGACCGCCGCCGTTGAATCCCCAAGTTGCACGCCGTCTCTGATAAGTTGCCGCGTAGAGCACTTTGGGGTTTCTCGGATCCATGACGAGCTCCGTGGCGCCCGTGTCGTCGTCGACGTGGAGAACCCGCTCGAAGCTCGCTCCCCCGTCGGTCGTCTTGTAGACGCCTCTCTCGCCTCCCGCGCCCCACAGGCTTCCGAGCGCAGCGACATAGACGATGTCCGAATCTGTCGGATCGATGACGATCCGAGCGATGTGACGTGAAGTGGTGAGACCCATGTTCGTCCAGGTCTTGCCTCCGTCGGTCGACTTGTAGATCCCATCGCCCCAGGATGAGCTCTGGCGGTTGTTGTTCTCGCCCGTTCCCACCCAGACGAGATTGGGATCGTAAGCTGCGATGGCGACGTCCCCGATGGAGGACGTCGTCTCGTTATCGAAGAGCGTCTCGAAGGTCGTGCCGTTGTTCGTGGTCTTCCATAACCCGCCCGTCGCCGTAGCGACGTAGAACACGAAGGGATTCGACTCCAGCACCGCGAAGTCGTCGATCCGTCCCGCGGGCGTGGCCGGTCCGATCTCGCGGAACCGGAGCCCATCGAAAGGACCGCGCTCGTTGGCGGCGGCGGCGGTCGTGATCGCGTGAATCGATACAGCCAAGACGAGTGTCCGATGCGAGGTCATGCCTCCTCCTCGAGGGCGGAGATTCTATCAGGCTCGCGGCTCGGTGCGGCGATGGCCCACGAACGACGGTCGAGCCAGTCAAATGTGCACGTCACGATTGTGGGTGACAAACTGGGATCAAGCCACTCGACGGTCTGCCCGACACACTCTCAGAAGTCCTCGAAGCGACCACGTTCGAGAACTTCGATAGCGTCCGGTCGTTTCGAAAGAATCTGCGATCGTGATTAGGAATCGATCACCCGGAGTTGGGAAACACGCGGAGTTGGCAGAACGCGTATGCCGCACGCATCACCTAGCATCTTTCGAAGGGACTCATCAATGACGAGCTCGCGCCCACGCTTCCAGCCCGGTCGCAGACCTGCTTTCCCGAACAAGCCGATACCAACCCCTTTGACGGACGGATCGTGCCGGAGCTGGTAGCGTACGCCGTGAGCGCCCACTCGCCTCAGGGCGGCAGCCCACGCCTGAGGCATCTCATAGGGCACGACCGTGTGTATCTCTGCGGTGACGCCGAACCCGGTCGCTCGTCGATCTGCGAGATTCGCCAGTCGATGGGGGCGCGGGACGGAGAGTCGTCTCAAGCGACGGTCATCCAGGAATGTCTTTGATACGGCACCGCTGCTCATTTCCGGTCCAATGAGCTCGAGCATCGCCCCCAATGCGTCCATCGCCAGATAACAGGTCCCTTCGGGAGCGGGAAGGTCGAATCGTCCATCCATGGAGCTCGAGAACCACCACGGTTCCCGTCCACGTCGCACAACGCGCCAGAGATTGCTGTCCGGCCCGAGAGTTCGCCAGGGAAAACGTTCGAGCCGGGAGATCTCCTCGGGCGGATTTCCTAGAGAGAGGCGCTGCCGAGAATGGGTCACTGCGCGAAGCGTGCTGCTTGAGCGCGCGCAAGCTCAACCACGTCTTGACGCGGCCCCCTCGATGCCAGGGCCTCAATGACCGACCGACCACCGAGCGATCGCTGCGACGCCACCAGCCACCCAGCTACGGTCCACTCATCGACGTCCTTGGGGTCGAAACACTGAAGCACCTCCGCCAGCCCGGAGAGCACATCATTATGCGCGTCGAACTGAAAGGTGGGGTAGACGTAGCTGCCGTCCTCGGTACGTAGCCCGAGAAGGGTACGCCGTTCCCTTCGCTCGGCAATTGCCTGCCGAGAGATATCCCCCAGAAGCTTCGCGACCCTCGAAGTGGAATAGAAGGGCCCGAGCAGGTCGTCCCAGTCGGACGGCGCAGGAACTGTGGCCAACATACGATTGGCAATTTCCTCGGCCGTGCCCAGGTCTTCGAGGGAACGGCCCCGTTCCGCATAGCTTTCCGCTAGATTGGTGAGTGCATGCCGCAATTGCCTGGCCACTTTCTCAACGAACGGCGAGCGCTCCACGATTTGATTTCCCATCCTGGTCTTATGCTATCAGTACCGGGCGTCGTGCGTCAAGGGCGTCAGGGTAAGGGTGTCAAGGAACCCAGTCCAAAGTAAACGATGGACAATTTGATCCAGAGGGTTTTGGTGCTCGACTGTCCTTGCGGAGAACCTCGGGTTATGCTTTGGATAGCCAGGGTGTGAAAACCGTGATCACCAAGGTCCAGAAGTGGGGAAACAGTCAAGGCATTCGTCTGAGCAAGGAGCTACTTTACGAGGCCGACATCGATGTGGGGGACACCGTCAAGGTGGTGGGGAGCAGGGGTAGGCTCATCGTGACACCCGTTTGCACCGTGCAAAGAAGGTACGACCTGGATAAGCGGGTAAAACGTATCCCCAAAGACTACGAGTCCGAGGAGTTGGATTGGGGCTCAAGAGGTTTGGTAGGTGGCGGCTGCGGGTTCTCGTGGAGTTCGTCCACGAGGGCGCTCGCCAAATCCGTTGCGTTCAGCCGATTCTGAGCTTGCTCGGTAAATTCATCACGGCGACGGCGAGGGCCGCGATCGTCCACGGAAGCGCGGCGACGGCGAGGCCGCCGAACAGGAGGATGCCGAGACCCTTCTGAAGCAAAGTGGACAGGGCAAGTTCGACCACGGCGCCGACGCCGAGAGGTCCGGTGACGTCGTCACAACGGGGGCACTCGAAGTTCGCGCCCGCTAGACCCGGTAGGAGGAGTGCCATCGCGATCGTGATCCAGCCGACCTTTCCCATAATGCCGAATCCAATACGCAAGCCGCATGCCAGTGAAGCTGGAAACGTAAGTTGCTTCTGTCCAACGAGTTAACATGAGATTAATCGGGGAAGCTGTAAAGATCCTGTACGGCATCAGACAGGTATTTGCTCGTTTCCGGACACCGGCTCAGTACTCGAAGAGCATAGATGCCGGCACCCGCCGTTCGAGCTCCCCGCGGCAGTAACCTCGCAGCTCTTCTTCGAGCCCCGACGCGTACGTCACCATTCCCGCTCTCTCTTCGAGGGGGCCCGCGAACAGCCGCTCCTCGGGATACAGACGCACCATGCGCTCGTAGAAATCCTTCGGTAGCCGAAAGGCACCGAGGCCGACGGAGTGGATGGCGCGTTGCGGGACGGCATCGAGAACGTCCTCGAACAGCTCGCGGTAGCCGTCCCGGTACCGGGGATACAGCACGAGCGGGTCGAACCGAAGGCCCAGCCTCCAGCCGCGTTCGGCGAGCCGTCGCATCGCGGCGACGCGATCCGCCACCTTAGGCACGCCCTCTTCGAGGAGGCTTCGAATCTCTTCGGGCGTGAAGCTGAAGGCCACGATGCAATTCTCGAATGGCTCGCGCCGGAGTAGCGGGCGAATCGCGACGCTCTTGGTTCTGAGCTCGAGCACGAGGCGAGGCCGGGAGGCGAAAAACGTCAAGAAGGAATCGAGGAAACCGGTGATGCGATCGAGGGCGAGGCTGTCGCCATCGTAGCCGGAAAAGAAATACACGTCGTCTTCGGGCCAGGACGCTGCCGTGTCCTGGATGGCTTCTCGAAATTCTTCGTAATTGACGAAGACGACGTAGTGGGCCGAGCGGAACATGCCCTGAAGGAAACAATAGCGGCAGTCATACAGGCAGTTCAAAACGTGCGAGAAGTAGAAGTTGTGCTGGCCCCCGATTCCGTAAGGCGCTTCCATCACCAGGTTTCCCTGCTTGCGGGCGAGTATCAGTGATGGACGTCGTTTCTGGAGTCGGAAGCTCTGTCGGGTGCGGTTGAAGACTTCACTGTAGCGTTCGACCGGAACGACGGTTGCCCTCGGATATCTCGTGAGGATTGATCGTGTCCTGGCCGTATCGACGACAT
>DASPGQ010000423.1 GCA_035620555.1 Vicinamibacteria bacterium | reverse complement strand
CGAGAAGAAGGACCCGTCCGGGTTACCGCCGGTTCTCGTGGGGGGGCCGTCAGTCACTCCGCTTCTGGCCGCTTCGGGGGTCGGATACGGCAAGGGGTTTGCTGCCAATTCCCACCGACACCATCCTGCGGGATTCATGCCCGCCGTTCGATACCTCGTCGAGGAGCTCGGTGCCGACGTGAACGCCAGAGATCACGAGGGCTACAACGCTCTCCATCATGCCGCTTCGAGGGGAGACGTGGAGATGATCCGCTACCTAGTGGACGAAAGCTGCGATGTAACCGCCGTGAGCCGGCGGGGGCAAACGACGGCGGACATGGCGAACGGCCCGGTTCAGCGAATCCAGCCATTTCCCGACGCGTTGGCGCTATTGGAGTCGTTGGGCTCGATGAACAACCACAACTGCGTCTCCTGTTGATCGCGTCGCGCCGATTCGCCGTGCGCCTTCGTATCGCGTTGGCCTTCAGAGGTTCGATCGACTAAAGAACTCCCTCAATAGCTTGCGAATCACCGCGGTGGAGCCCAGCACGGCGACGAGATTCGGAACGGCCATGAGCCCGTTCAACGTATCGGCGATATCCCAGATGAGGTGAAGGCTTCCCGTGGCGCCGAACCAGACGGCGCCCACCCACATCAGGCGGTAAGGAAGAACCGCCCGATTCCCGAGCAGGTAAACGGCCCCGGTCTCTCCGTAGAACGACCAACCGATCAGGGTCGAGAACGCGAAAGTGAGAATACCGACGGAGACGATCGCGTCGCCCCATACGCCGGGAAGCCCGATCTCGAAGCCCTTGGCCGAGAGGGCGGCGCCGGTCAAGCCTTGCTCCCAGGCCCCGGTGGCCAGGATCACGAAGGCGGTGAGCACGCAGACGATGAAAGTGTCCACCACCACCTCGAAGATTCCGTACAGGGCCTGGCGAACGGGGTGATCGGTCACCGCGGCGGCGTGGACGATCGGAGCGCTCCCGAGTCCCGCCTCGTTGGAGAACAGACCGCGCGCCACTCCGAAGCGGATGGCCTGCATCACCGTGGCGCCGGCGAAACCTCCGACGGCTGCGTGACCGCTGAAGGCACCTTCGAGAACGAGCTGAACCGCATGCGGGATCGCCCCGGCGAAGCGGACAAGAATGACCAACCCACCGCATACGTAGAAAATGCACATGAAGGGAACGAGAAGCTGCGTCACTTCCGCGATGCGCTTGAGCCCGCCCAGAACGACGAGGGCAACCAGACCCATCAGCATCACGCCGCTCACGCGAGGGTCGATGCCGAAGCTTGCCTCCAGGGCGTCCGTCACCGAGTTCGCCTGCACCATGTTGCCGATCCCGAAGGCCGCCAGGCTCGTCAGGAGAGCGAAGATCGTACCGAGCCAGGGAAGACCGAGCCCTTTGCGGAGAACGTACATGGCACCGCCGCGCATCGTGCCGCCGGCGTCGACCTCCCGGTAGTGGAGCGCGACGACGATCTCGCAGAACTTCGTGCACATGCCGAGCAGTCCCGAAACGAGGAGCCAGAACACCGAGCCGGGGCCGCCGATGCTGATGGCGGTCGCGACGCCGGCAATGTTTCCCACGCCCACCGTGCTCGCGAGCGCGGTGGCCACGGCTTGAAACGGGGTCACCGTGCCGCTGCCCGAGCCCTTGGAGGTGAGCTTGCCCAGCACCTCGCGAAACGTGAACCCGAGACGACGGAACTGCACGCCTCCGGTCCAGAACGTGAGGAACAGGCCCGTTCCCATCAAGGCGATGATGAGTGGTGCGCCCCAGACGAAGGCGTTGATCCGGGAGTGAATCTCGAGAATCTGGTCCATGGTGGCGCGCATGCTATCGAAACCATCGATGAATTACGAGAGCGGCCAAGCTGACACGAAAGTGGAAATGTGATGTCATAGCCGGCGCCATTACGGCCAGAGCGGGAAGGACCACGAGAAGATCGATATCTGGTCGTTTCGGCCGCGAGTCGCCGTCGCATGGAAGGTGCTGAACAAAGATCGCACAGGCTTCGACTGGGACTGAGCCGCCTCGAGCCCGCCGCGAGAGGTTTGGGCCTCGTTGCCGTCCTCGTTCTCGTGCCAGGGGCATCGTCCGCGGGAACGACGCGTGAGATGCGGGTGGTCATGGGCACGATGGCCGAGGTTCGGGTGTCGGGAACGCTCGAGCCGGCGCCGTTCATCGGTTCGGCATTCGCTCGCATCGAAGAGACCGAGGCGTCGCTTTCGCTCTGGGTCGAAGGAAGCGAGATCTCCCGACTGAACGAGGCCGGTGATGCCGTCCTCAGCGAGCTCGCCTTCCACGCCGTCATCAAATCCCTCGAGATCGCGCGGGCCTCGAACGGTGCTTTCGATCCGACGCTCGTCGCGAACGGCTACGAGAAAGTCGATCTCGACCACGAGAACCGCCGGGTTCGCCTCGGAGCGGGGATGAAGCTAGATCTCGGAGGCATCGCGAAGGGCTACGCGGTGGACCGCGCCCTCGCGGAGCTCGAAGGCTCGGTTCCAAGCGCGCTCGTCGATATCGGGACGAGCTCGATCGCGTTGTTCGGGCACGAGGCGGTGACGTTCGAGATTCGTGACCCAACCGGGCGCGCTCCTCCGGCAAGCTTTCGACTGTGCCAGGGCGCCATCGGCTCCTCCTCCCGCGATCAGTGGGGGGATCACATCGAAGACCCGAGGACGGGGCAGCCCCCCTCGGGAGTGAGCGCCGTGACCGTCGTGAGCCCGTCCGCTCTCGAGGCGGATGCGCTCGCGACGGCGGTCTTCGTGCTCGGTGTCGATTCCGGGCTCGCCCTCGTGGCGAGTCGAGGAAGCGACGCCGTGGCCCTCGTCGAGGAAGAAGGACGCCGCGTGCTGTGGACGACGCCGGGATTCGCCGAGCGCTATGCTCTCGAGCTCGCCGAGGGGATTGTCATGCGGGTGCGCTCCTCGCCCGCGAGCGAAGGGCGCGCCCCTCTCAGGAGAAACAGCGCGAGAACCACGAGGACGATGCCGAGCGCCGCCTGCAGCAGCAAGAAGCCGGCGATCTTCGTCGGGGCGAGTCCGGGGTGAACGAAGCGCACCAGCCACCCTCCGGCCTCCTGGAGCGCCGCCCCCGAGAAGGCGGCCAGGATCAAACCGACTTTGAGACCTCGACCGAGAGGAACGAAGATGAGGAGATGCGTGAGGAAGAGCAGCACGATCCCCATCATCGGCAGGTGCATGTGCGTCGTCTCCAGCATCGAAGCCGCGGAGCGGGGCGGACGAAAATCCTCCTCGGAGCCGTTGTAGTAGCTGACGACGGAGCTCGCCGACAGATCCATCCGCGCGAAATACATGGCGAGGTTCGTCACCCAGAGCCCCACCAGTAGAGCCAGGGTCAGCCCCAGAGTGAGGCGCATGAGGGGGTGGTTTTGGAACCCGCCGTTCTGCATGTACTTCATCGTGAAGCGCACTCCTCCCGCCGCGCTCGGGCAGATGGCTCCTGATGCATGACGCGGTCGATCGCCAGCGAGCGACGCACGGCTTCGGTAAGCGCCTGGACGGTAAGCGTCGCCCCCGTCACCCGCCTTATCCCGCGCCCCGGCCAGAGCTCTTCATCGAGCGTTCTTCCGTCGAACGCCTCGAGCCACTTCTCTCGCGGCAGATAGTCTCTGGGTTCCGCGAACTGGAGCACGAGCGCGGCACGGATGGCGCCGCTCGGCTCGACTGCGGTGAGCACCGTCTCCGGCATGGTACGAACCGTATGGGTGTCGAGGTAGGCCCTTCCGAGCAACTGGTCGTCCGAGTACGCCAGAATCATGGTCACGACGGGGGATGGAAGACGCGAGCGGGCCTCCTTCTGAACTTTCTCGACCTGCGTCTCGGTCAAGTAGAGCACTTGGCGCTCGAACGTCGCTCCGGGAAAAGCGCGCTCGAGCGCTTGCTGCTCCGTCAAAATGATGGACGCGACCGCGGGGGACAGGGCGAGGTAGACAGCGCCCATTGCGGCCAGCGCCCGTCTCGGGAGCGTTCCCCTCGTCCACCTCATCAAAACAAGAACCCGAGGGCGACGTTGAGCTGATTCACACCGCTAAGGGCCTCGTTTCTGATGCGCTGATAGTCCGCTTTGATGACGACGCGTGAGATCGGCTTCACGTCGATGCCGACGGTCAGCAGACTCTGATCGGTCGCCAGATTGTCCGCGAAACCCGGAGGGACCGTGTCCTGCGTATCCAGCCTCTCGTAACGAAGGTAGGGGGCGATCGCCCATTCGCCCCGGGGAAACAGAGCCATCACGTCGTAAGCCGCTTCGACGTACCATCCGAACTGGTCTTCTCCGACGGAGCTCGAGCCCGTGAGACCGTTCGCTTCGTTGACGAGCGCGGCATCCCCGAGGGTTCCTTTGGCATAGAGACCCCGAAAATGCCACCCGCGGTAGCGATACTGAGCGTGAAGGTCGAAAAGGGAAACTCGGGCACCCAGGGTTTGGCCCATCACGTTCGTCCCCTGACCGGAGTTGCCCGTGTAAAGGGACACGCCGGCGAGAAGTCCGGACACTCCGGTGAGGTCGACCCGACCGGTGAAGGCGAAGTCCTCGGCGAGGCTCCTGGCGCCTTTCTGGCGGCCGCCTCGAATCCCCGAGGCGCCGAACCCCGAGGCGTCGAGCCCGGCAACGGCGTAAGCCCGGTAGGAGACGAGGGCCGTCTCTCCAAAGATACCCGCACCGTTCTCGCGCCAGGTCGAGGGAATGATGGCCGACTCGACCTCGGGACGGCGCGCGCCGTAGAAGATCGGGGGCTCGTGAAGCTCGTTGAGAAAGCCGAGCGGAACCAGGAGCATGCCCCCGCGAATGCCGAGCTCGGGCCGGAGCGAGAAATCGAGGTAGGCGAACTCCACCGAGACCTCGCCGCCTTCCCCCGTCGAGGCGTGCTCGAACTCGATCTCGCTGTTGAAGTGAATCCGGTCGTTGAACTTGTAGCCGACGTAGACGATGGCGCGCAGGAAATCGATCTGGTCGGTCTTGCCAGCCGGGGCCCCGTCCTGGCGCTCGTCGGCGAAGCTCTGATAGAGCATCTCGCCGTAACCACCGATGGAAACACCCCGCTCGACGGCGTAGACCTTCGAGGCCGCGGGACCGAGGCCGCGCTGGCCCTGGGTCGCATCCACCTCGGCGGCTCCCCCGGTGCGCAGGCCCTCGATCTCGGCAGCGAGAAGATCGATCCGGCGCGCGAGCTCGGCGACCTCCTGGCTCCCGGCCGCTTCTCCGCGAAGCTCGGCGATTTGCCGTTCCAGCTCGCGCAGGCGGGCTTCGAGCTCCTCGAGCTCCCCTTGCGGCTGGCTCTCCGATGCATCCGCCGGCTGCTCGTACCCCGGGGCCGAGGCGGCACCCGTCGTGAGGCACAGCCAAATGATAGTGAAACCCGTTTTCACCTTTTCCACGCTGCAACCCTATTGAAATTGGGACGGCCAGTCAAGGGTAAAAATGATAATGGATTTCAACTACATTTTCCCACGCCCGATCATCCGGAAGGCTCGACGTCGCAAGCTTCTCGTAGCTCAAAGACGAGGGAGAATCCTGTCCGCAACGGTGCATAATTCCCGCTATGGACGAACGGGAATTTCGCGAGCTGGGACACGACCTCGTCGATCGTCTCGCTGACTACCTGGAATCGGTCGAGGGTCGCTCTCTCTATCCCCGGGCGACTCCCGCCGAGATCGAGGCTCTTTTCGACGAGCCTTTGCCGTGGGACGGGAGTCCGGCGAACGAGGTTTTGGGGGAGCTCGAGGAGAAGCTGTTGCCGAACTGCACCCATGTGAACCATCCCGGTTACTTCGGGCTCATCACCCCTTCTCCCTCGCCGATCGGAATCCTGGGTGACTTCGTCACCTCCGCCCTCAATCAGAACGTCGGCGCTTACAGCATCGCTCCGGCCGGCGTCGCCATGGAGCGGCGGACCATCCGCTGGCTCACGGATCTCGTCGGATATGACGAACGGGCGGGCGGCAATCTCACGAGCGGCGGCATGATGGCCAACTTCACCGGCCTCAAGCTCGCCCGCGATTGGGCCTCGGCGGATCGAGCTCAGAGTGAGGGATTGAAAGATCCGTGGGCGGTCTACGCTTCCGAGGAGCGGCATGTCTCCGTCGACAAAGCGGTAGACGCCGTGGGAGTCGGCCGAAAACAGCTTCGCGCCCTTCCTACGGACGAGCGCTTTGCTCTTCGAATCGACGCCCTCGAGGAGGCCATCGCGCAGGACAAACGCGCGGGCATCCGCCCCATGTGCATCGTGGGCATGGCGGGAACGACCAACACCGGGGCCATCGACGACTTGTCGGCGCTCCGGGGGATTGCCGACCGGGAGAGAATGTGGCTGCACGTCGATGCCGCCTACGGCGGAGGGATGTTGCTGTCGAGGAAGTGGCCGGGACTTCCGGGGCTCGAGCTCGCCGATTCGATCACCATCGATCCTCACAAATGGTTCTTTGCGCCCCTCGATGTGGGGGCGATCCTGGTCAAGGACGAGAGTCGCCTCGAGCGCTCTTTCGGCCTGGAGCCGCCGTATCTCAAGGACAACCGTGATACGACGGGAGAGCGGTATCAGTACTACGCCCGGGGATTCGAGCAGTCGAAGCGGTTGAGAAGTCTGAAAGTCTGGATGAGCTTGAAACGATACGGCGGCAAGACCATCGGGACGTGGGTCGACCGGAACGTCGAGCAAGCCAAGCACCTGCACGAGATCGTGAGCCGGAGCGAGACGTTTCGCGCCGCGACCGAGCCTCGCATGTCGGCGATCTGCATCCGTTACGAGCCTCCCCGCGCGCTCGACGAGGACGCCTTGGGCCGCCTCCACAAGGAAGTCGCGACCCGTATCGAGGACCGCGGCCGTTTCTGGTTGTCGACCACGCTTCTCAAGGGCAAATGGTGGTTTCGCATCTGCCCGGTCAACCTCCGAACGCGCCTCGAGCACATGGACGCGCTCTTCGCCGAGCTTCAGAAGACATGTGCCGACGTGCTCGCCGCCACCCCCGAGCCGGGACCTCGGTGAGGTTACGGTACGAAGAGGCTCTTGGGAATGTACCCGGTTACGACCTGGGTGAGGTCGACGACCTCGCTGACGCGGAAGTCCACGGCGATGCTCGCGAGCGAGAGCGCCTCGTCGGGCGCGAGCCCCTTCTCCCTGACGAGGAAATCCACGACTTCCCACGCCGCGTTCCGGGTCGCCCGGTCGAGATCGAGATCGATCCCCATGAGGAGGTAGTGAGTATCCGTTTCCGCCCGAGGACCCGCAAGCGCGACCGATTTGTGGAGGACGAAGCGAAAGACGCCGGAAAGCGACTGCTCGATGGCGGTGCCACTCACCTCGCCGTCTCCCTGGGCCCCATGGGGGTCCCCGGTGTAGAAAAGCGCGCCGGGCTGGAAGACGGGAAGGTAAACGGTCGTTCCCGCCTTGAGATCTTTGACGTCCAGGTTCCCGCCGAAAGCACCCGGCGGTCGGGAGCTCTGCACGCCGGGAAGCGTCACCCCCGGCTGGCCGACCACGGGCTTGGGGGCAACCGCCAGAATACCCAGGAACGGCTCGAGCGGCACCTGGACCCCCGGGGCGAAGAAGGCGACCTCGCGCCCATCGACCTCACCGGTGCGGATCACGTGACGCGTTCCTTCCGGGATGTCCAGCAGGGCGTCCCCGGGGAGTACGCCGGGATAGCTCGGTGAGAACACGCCTCCGGTGGCGCTCGTGTTGTTGATGCCCCAGGGCACACGAGTCTGGACCTGGAGAATCTGTACTTCGAGCATGTCGCCGGGCTCCGCACCCTCGATGTAGATGGGGCCGGTGATGACGTGGCCGCTCCGTCCTTCTCGTGGACGCTCGTCGCGCGAGGACCAAAAGTCCAGCACGTCCTGGAGAATCTCGTTTCGCGGAACACCGAGCCCGGTGAGATACGTTACCGGGTTCTCATCCTGGGTCGCACCGGCGTGGGAGAGAGTATCCACGCGCACCGTCTCGCCCGACCGAAGCGTCAGAACGGGTTTCTTGTCGATGGGATACCACCCCCAGGTCAAGTTCTCCGGTCGCGAGGGCACGAAGTGGTCGGCTTCGAGGGGCTGGTTTTGAGAGGCGGTGGCGACTAAAGACGCGATTACGCAGTGCGCGGTCACGAGACATCCCAGGAGTCGAGACCTTCGGCGAAACATCGGAGCATTCTCCTCCAGGCAGGTTCTAAAGCGCCAGTCTCGAGGCTCGGGCGGGTTACTAATTCTGTTTGCGGTTTCTCAACAACTCCGCGAGCTGCTCCGGTGAGTGGCTTCCCGCGAAACGTTGCATTCGGTCGATGGACGATGGGTTGTCCCGCTCCTTTCGTTCCCTCTCCTCCCGCGCCCGCTCTCGCGCGATGTCGCGCTCGAGCGCTTTGATCTGCCACAGGAGGTCCAACCGGCTGATTCTTCCAACGAGCTTGCCCTGTTCCAGCACGGGCAGGACGGGGAAGTTGGTCGCGAGAAAGGCCTCGGCGACGCTGAACAGATCCATATCGACCGTCAACGTCACTTTGACCGATGACATATAGTCACCCACGTTGCCTCCCGCGAGCTCCCCGTAGGCGGAGTTCGACAGAAGTCGCAGGCAATCCTTTTCCGTAAGGATCCCAACGAGGTCTCCTTCCTCGTTCAGCACCGGGGCTCCCTGGGCGCGCTTGCGTACGAGCGTGTCGATGGCGCCGAGAAGGTCTTGGTCCGGTCGCAGAACGATCATGTATCGCGACACGGCGTCACGCGCCGTCGGGATCCGGACCCCCATCGCGGTTCCTCCGATCGTTTGCCTTCGTCGAGTGTACCAGTTGTCGGTCCCGCCGCCAACGGCTGCTGTACAATACGCGCTCAAAGGACGGGCCGGGAACAGGCGGCCTCGTGAATTCGAAGGGCTCGAGATGATCGTCGGAGTGCAGCGGGAGTCGTACCCGGGCGAGCGACGCGTCGCGCTCGTTCCAACGCACCTGCCCCGGCTGGGCAAGGCCGGTCTGGAGGTCTGTGTGGAGGCGGGCGCCGGCGACGGTGCCGGATTTCCCGACGCCACCTACGAGTCCTCGGGAGCCCGGATCGTTCCCGACCGGCGCGCTCTTTGCTCGGAAGCGGATCTGCTCCTTGCCGTTCACGGTCCCGGAGCGAGCGCGGACCGCCGCGCCGAAGAGCTGGGTCTGTTGCGACGCGAACAGGTCGTCGTCGGCCTCCTGAATCCATTGGGTGCTCCCGAGAACGGACAGGCGCTCGCGGAGCGTGGCGTCATCGGGTTCGCTCTGGAGCTTCTCCCGCGCATCAGCCGGGCGCAGCCGATGGACGCCCTGAGCTCGATGGCGACGGTGGCGGGGTACAAAGCGGTTCTTCTAGCCGCCGCGGAGCTCGGCAAGATGTTCCCGATGATGATCACCGCCGCGGGCACCATCACTCCCGCCCGGGTCTTCGTGATTGGGGCGGGGGTTGCCGGGCTTCAGGCAATTGCCGTTTCCCATCGCTTGGGAGCGGTCGTGCACGCCTACGACGTGCGGCCCGCGGTCAAGGAGCAGGTCGAGAGCCTGGGTGCGAAGTTCGTGGAGATGGCGCTCGAGACCCAGGCGGCCGAGGACGCCTCCGGATATGCGAAGGCCATGGGAGAGGAGTTCTATCAGCGGCAGCGAGAGCTCATGGGTCGCGCGGTGGCGGACAGCGACGTCGTGATCACCACGGCGGCCGTGCCGGGAAAGCGGGCCCCGGTGCTCATCACCCGCGAGATGGTTCTGAGCATGGCACCCGGGTCGGTGGTCGTGGACCTCGCTGCCGAGGGGGGCGGAAACTGCGAGCTCACCCGGGCGGGGGAGACCGTCCAGCTCGACGGCGTCACCATCCTGGGGCCCGTCAATCTGCCGGCGACGGTCCCGAACCACGCGAGTCAGATGTATTCCAGCAACGTGACCGCCTTCGTCTCGAACCTGATCAAGGATGGACGCGTCGATCTCGACGGGGACGATCCGATCGTGAACGACACGCTCTTGACGCGCGAGGGAAAGGTCGTGAGCACGCGGGTGCGCGAGCTCCTCGCGAGCGAGGAAAGGAGAAGCTCCTGATGGAAGCATTCGTGGCCCCTCTGACCATCTTCGTGCTTGCGCTATTCGTCGGCTTCGAGATCATCACCAAGGTTCCGCCCCTTCTCCACACGCCGCTCATGTCCGGGGCGAACGCGATCTCCGGGATCACTCTCGTCGGAACGCTGGTCACCTCGGGTGCCCGATTGACCCTTGCCACCGAGATCTTCGGATTCCTCGCGGTGGCCATGGCCACCGCCAACGTCGTCGGGGGCTTCCTCGTCACCCACCGCATGCTGGGGATGTTCCACCGCAAGGGCGAAGATGAGCGAAGCGTTCATTAACCTCTTCTACCTCATCGCCGCCGTCCTCTTCATCCTCGGTCTCAAAGGGCTGACCCATCCGCGGACCGCGGTCCGGGGAAACCTCCTCGGCGCCCTCGGCATGCTCATCGCCATCGTCGTCACCCTGACCGATCACCGCATCGTCAGCTTCCAGATCATCGTCGCCGGGTTCGTCGTCGGAGGATTGGTCGGAGCGATCATGGCCTATCGCGCCCCGATGACCGCCATGCCGCAGGTGGTAGCGGTGTTCAACGGCTTCGGAGGCGGCGCCTCGGCTCTGGCGGTCGGAGCCGCGTTCATCGAGGCGCTGAGGG
>DASPGQ010000422.1 GCA_035620555.1 Vicinamibacteria bacterium | reverse complement strand
GAGGTCGACCTGACGACGGTCGATGCCGCGCTCGACAAGCTGCGCGCGGCGGGAGAGGCCTACGAGGCGGCGCTCAGAAACCTCGAGAGCGCCGGCGCGAGTGCCCTCCTGGCTCAGCCGGAGCTCCAGCGGCTCAACCATCTCCTTTACACGTCCGAGCGACGACTGGCTCACGATGAAGGCCTTCCCCACCGCGAGTGGTTCCGCCACCAGGTCTACGCGCCGGGCTTCTACACCGGCTACGGCGTGAAGACGATACCGGGGATTCGCGAAGGCATCGAAGAGGAAGCCTGGGAGCAGGCGCGGCATTACGTACGGATCGTCTCCGACGCTCTCGAGAGCCTGGTGAGCCAAATCGACGAGGCGCGGAGTCTCGTGGAAGCGCTCCGGGCCAGTTCCCAACCCTGACGGGCTACTTGCGCTTCAAGATGGCTCGCCACCCCGTCGGGCTCGGCAAAGGTGAGAGATGGCTCGTTTCCGAGAATCGCTCCACCACGTAAAACAAGTTCGCATCGATGCGCCGGGCTTTCTCCACGGCTCGGTTCAGGTTGCGGCGTTGGAGCGTGGCGAAAACGAGTCTCGTTCGGCGCCCGTTCATCTGGCTGTCGAAGACCGCGAGCACCTCGCCGAACTCCGCGAGGACCTCGGCGATGGCGTCCCCTTTCTCGGAGATCACCCTCATTACGGCTCTCCCGAGCGCGAGCTTCTTCTCGAGCGTGATTCCGAGGGCGTTTCCCGCGGCGAAGCCGGCGGCGTAGGCGACGACCAGGAGGGGGTGCTCGCGGATCCTGAGGATGACCTGAGATACGGCCGTCACCCAGATCAGGATCTCGAAAAACCCGAGGAAGACGGAAAGCCTCAGCCGGCCGTTGACCACGGAAATCGTCCGAAGCGTTCCCAGGGAAACATCGCAGATGCGGAGGCCGCAGACGACGGCTGCCAGCTGCCAAATCGAGAGACTCTCCATCATGGCAGGTCGAACCCGAGCCCGTTTCCTCCCGTGGGAAAGAGCAGGCCATCGTGCAGTATCACGGCACCGGCGGCCGGATCGGGCGCCGCGCAGCCGAACCCAGAGATATCCGCGTTGGTCTCGACTCGCAGGAAGACCGAGGTCGCTCGCGAAATCGTCTCGTAGGCGATGGTATAGGGCTCTGCCAGCTTCATGTCGACCGACCAGGCCTCGACCCGTGTGATCTTCATGGCCGACCGTCCGCCGATATCGATTGGAGGAGAAGGTTCACATGTCAGCGAGACGCCCGCACTGCGAGCGCCTCGATGGCCCTCATGATGTGGTCGGGCCCGTGGATGAGAACGTCCACCGCGGGAAGAGCCGTCTCTTCCTCGATCTCCCGGCAGACGGCATCGAGCCGGTCGCGGGGGATGTTCTCGTGGTTGATGGATAGAGCAACCACCGGCTTGCCCGAGACGATCTGAAGCGCCTCGATCTGCGTGATGAGCGGCTGGATCGGGTAGCCGGGAAACCCGTCGTACTCCTTTCGCGCCGGTGCGTGCTGGAGCACGATCCCGTGAGGCCGCGCCGCTGCCAGAATCTCGAACCCACCGGGATAAGCGGGATTGAGGAGGCTTCCCTGCCCCTCCAAGAAGATCCTGTCGGGCCTCTGCTCGTTCCAGGCGCTCCACACGACGTGCTCGATCTCCCCCGACACGAAATCGTTCACCAGAGAGTCCAGGACGATCCCATAGCGTACCCCTTGCATCCAGGCGGTCTGGCCCGTCCCGATCATCACCGGGGAAAACCCCTTCGATTCGTAGTGATTCGTCAGAATGGTCGCGGCGGTACGCTTGCCGAGGGCCGAATCCGTTCCCAGGACGGCAATCCGGAGCGACTCGACGTCTTCGATCTTGCCGCTGAAGAAATGAAGGTCCTTGACGGGAGGAGATTTTCGGACGTCGCGGATACGGACGTTTCTGGACCGGGCGAGCCCCACGATCTCCTCGTCGTCGGTCAAATAGTCGTGCAGGCCGCAGTCGACGTGAAGTCCTCGCCCGATCGCCTCGATGATGTGCGACCGTGAGCCGGGCTCGAGCCGGCCCCCGTCGGGGGCGAGCCCCACGACGAAATGTGATGCGGCAAGGCCCATGTCATCAGCCACCGCCAGGGCTTCACTCAAGCTCGCGAGGATGGGAACCGGTTCCCGCTCGACGCCGAGGAGCGCGGCGGCGTCTCGTCCCGCCGAGGTCGAGTCGATGACCGACGCCACGCGGTAGCGCTTGGTGAAACGTACGAGCCCGTGGGCCGTTTTCCCGCTCGGCGCAAGAAAGGCTCCTTCGCAGTAAACGACGGCGTTTCCGTCCGGTGTTTCCAGGAAGCTGCTAGTTCCGGTCAAGCTCTGCTCCGCGCATTGGATTCAAGATAACACGGCGCCGTCGAGCGGACCGTTTTTGCGTTTCTGGTAGATACGCTTCCATAATATATGGTTGGAGTAGGTTAATCGAGCTGAGGACAATCGATGAACGATTTTCGCCGTGATCCCGACGGGGGATACGTTCCTTCCGTACATTTGAATCTCAACGTGCGCGGCCTCGAGCCTTCGGCGACCCTCGCCATCAACGAGCTCAGCAATGCTCTCGTCGCGCAAGGACGAGAGGTGTTGAAGCTCGGTCTGGGACAGTCTCCTTTCCCCGTTCCCGAAGCCGTCGTGGAGGCCCTGAAGGCGAATGCCCATCAGAAGGACTATCTTCCGGTTCGGGGGCTTCCCGCTTTGAGAGAAGCCGTCGCCGAGTACCATCGCCGCAAGCACGGTGTCGAGCGAGGAGGCGATAACGTTCTCATCGGCCCGGGCTCCAAGGAGCTGATGTTCCTCATCCAGCTCGTCTACTACGGGGATCTCGTCATCCCCACCCCCTCGTGGGTCTCTTATGCTCCGCAGGCTCAGATTATCGGACGCCACGTGCGGTGGATCCCTACCTCATCGAAGAACAACTGGCAGCTCCAGCCCGAGGATCTCGAACGGCTTTGCGAGATCGACCCGGAGCGGCCGCGGCTCATGATTCTCAACTATCCCAACAACCCCACGGGGCACACTTACGATGCCGCGCAGCTCAAGGAGCTCGCGGCGGTGGCCCGCCGATACCGCGTCGTCATGCTCTCCGACGAGATCTACGGCGAGATTCATCACGACGGCCGGCACGTCTCCATCGCCGAGTTCTATCCCGAAGGGACGATCATCAGCACCGGTTTGAGCAAATGGTGCGGTGCGGGAGGATGGAGGCTGGGCACCTTCACGTTTCCCGAGGCCCTCACCTGGCTTTTGAATTCCATGGCCGTCGTCGCGAGCGAAACTTTTACGGCGACGAGTGCCCCCATCCAGCACGCGGCGGTAACGGCCTTCCGCGGCGCGCCCGAGATCGAAACCTACCTCGTAAAGTGCCGGCGGATTCTGAAGGCGATCGGCCGCTATGGCGCACGTTCCTTGAAGGAGGCCGGAGCTCGAGTGCGTGAGCCGGCAGGTGCTTTCTACCTCTTCCCCGACTTCGGCCACCTGCGCCACGAGCTGAAAGAACGGAGCATCACGTCGAGCCGGGTGTTGTGCGAGCGCCTACTGAAAGAGACCGGGGTCGCCAGCATCCCCGGCTCGAGCTGCGGCCGATCGGAATCCGAGCTGACACTGCGGCTCGCCTATGTGGACTTCGATGGGGCGAGAGCGCTCCAGGCCTTGCAGACGCTCGAACCCGACGAGGAGCCCAACGAGTGGTTCTTGCGGGAGCATTGCCCTAAGATCGCCACCGCTTTCGACCGTCTCTGCGAGTGGACGCCCAAGGCGGTGGCCGCTCACCGCTGATTGCTCGGCCCCGCCGCAGCGCCGTCTCGCCTCGGCTCCGAGACCCCGCATTGGCTCCGCCGCCCGTCGCTCATCCAGAGTTGGAGCCCCCCCATCTTGAACGAGTACGGGTCCAGCGTCTCGAGCGAAAACCCGTTGCGATGGAGCGCCGTGCGGCAGCGAGGGTCGAACCGATCGGCCTCCCAGATCACATGGCCGTCGGGGGTGCAGTGAAGTCGTGGTGCGAGCACCGACGCGAAGGCACTCCGGTGCCTGAGCCTCAGCATGACTTCGAGCATCCCGGAGCACATCCTCTCGGAGCCCGTCGAGCCGATCGCCAGGACGGGGCGTCCGTCGCCGAGCAGAAACGTCGGCGCGGCGTTGGAGCGTGCGGGAGCTCCCGGCGTCAGGAAGTGCGGGTGCTTCCGGTTCTTGATCTTGAACGCTCGCAGGTAGCCGTTGTAGACGAATCCGAGGCTGGGGGCGACTTCGCCGGCGCCAAAGCTTCTCTCGATGGATTGGGTCATGCAGACGACGTTGCCTTCCGCGTCGCTCGTGTTGAGGTGCGAGGTCTCGCCCCCGGCGGCGGCTCCACCGGGAGGAGAACTACCGACTTCTCGCAGCTTATCGAGGGTCTCCCTCACGGCGCGCTCGGCGTAGTCGAGCTCGAGCAGCGCGGTCGCTTCACCTGGCTCCTCCGCCCCCGTCCTCAAACGAAAGCGCCCACGGTCTCGTCGCACCCTGCGGATGATGGCCGCCACCCGTACGAGACCCTCGGGATCGTCGGGATCGAGGTCGGGGACGAACGAAGCCATTTGAAGCATTTGAAGCAGCGTGATTCCGCCGCCCGGTGGTCCGATCGTGCAGACGGTACGTTCGTCGAACCGTCCCACGACTGGCGGGGCTTCACGGACCTCGAGGGCGGCATCCAGATCCTCCGCGCGAAGGAACCCGTTGTTTTTCGTGATGTCTTCGACGAGCTCGCCGGCGATGGCACCGGTGTAGAAATCTTCGAGCCCGTTCTCAGAGATTCTTCGCAGAGTCCGCGCGAGAATCGGTTGCCGAAAAACCGAGCCCGGGCGGAGAGGCTCCCCCTCGTCGAGGAAGAAAGGTGCAGCCGTCATCGACCGGCGAAGCTTTCTCGAGTAGGTCCGGGCCACACCGTACTGCACCGTCGTTACCGGAAACCCGTCCTCGGAGAACCGAATGGCGGGTTCGATGATTTGCCGGATTCCGAGTCGCCCGTAGCGCCGATGAAGGTGGTTGAGGGCAGCCACGAGCCGCGGCACGGCGATGGCACGGTGGCCTCGGTACCGGCGGGAGCGGGACACTTCCTCCGGGGTTGCGAGACGGGGCGCTCGCGCCGACCCGTCGACAACGAAAGTCCTCCCCGATTCCGCCAAGTGAACGAGCGCGAGCCCCATCCCTCCGAGCCCGGAGCCTGCCGACTCCACCACTCCCAGGGCAAGAGACGCGGCGATGGCCGCATCCACGGCATTGCCGCCTTGCTCCAGCATCTCCACACCGGCCGCGGTTGCGAGGTAATGAGCGGTCACCACCATGCCGGCGGACGAGTGGTCGGACCACAGAGACTCGATTTGCCGTCGCTCGCTCCGGTCGTGCATTCGTTCGTGGGAGAATCGAGCGTCCGCTTTCATCCAGCTCTTTCGGGAACATCCGCTCGGGCCTGGGACTTGCCCTCGCTCGGGTTGTCGTAGAAGCGGTAGGTCGGATAGGCGAAATCGATATCGTCGCAGTCGGCAAAGCGCGCCAGCACGTCTTCCGAGATCCGCTCCGTCGTCGAGCGGCGCTTCCGCGGCTCGCAAAGATAGCGAATGGTCAAGAGCACCCCGCTGTCGGCGATCTTGGTGTACACGACCGGTGAGAGGTGGGTGTAGAAGATCATGAACTTTCGTGCGGCGATCCGCACCTTTTCTTCCGCCGCTTGAGAGAGCTTTTCCGCGTCCTTCGTCGCCACTTCGGTCAGGATGGCCTTCGCCTTCTTCCAGTTGCTTTCGAAAGTGACCAGGACCGGGATCTCGTTCCAGATGTACTCGAAACCCTTGGAGTAGTTCGACTGCGCTTCTTGGAATATCTTGCCATTCGGAATGTGGATCACGCGACCGGTGCTCTGGTCGGCGTCCACCCAGTTTCCAATCTCCATCAAGGTGAACTGGAATATCCGGACGTCGATGACGTCTCCCTGGTGCGGCCCGATTTGAATGCGATCACCCACGTCGAAAGGACGTCGCCAGATGATGAAGAGCCAGCCGGCAAAGTTCACGATCGGGTCGCGGAGCGCCACCGCAAGGCCGGCGGAGAGGAGGCCCAGATAGGTGGAGATCGACTCGAATCCCTGGATCCAGATACGGCCAACGGCGAGAAATCCGAGCAGGAAAGTGAAGTAAGTAAGCGTCTTCCGCCATTGGTAGAGGAGCCTACTGTCCTCGGTTCGACTGTAGACGACGCGCATCGCGACGTATCGGAGGGTGGCAAAGACTACGATGACGGCGAGAGTGGCGAGCGCACGGCCGGAAAGGTCCGAGCCGGGTGCGCCGAGCTCACGAAGCCAATCAACGATCGATTGCATCTACCGGCTCCTTCGCAAACACGCGGCAAGGGTGGCGAAGACCGCCAAGCCCCAAATGGTTATTGCGGTCCAGCTCGAGAACAGTATCTCCCATCCGCCGCCGCTCAGGGCCATGGCCCGTCGCAAGCTCGTTTCCATCAAGCCGCCGAGGACGAAGCCCAGAACGACGGGGGCTAGCGGAAAATCGAGCTTGCGAAGAACATAGCCGAGCACGCCGAATCCGACAGCGAGAACCACGTCGAACGTGCTTCCGTTCACCGAATAAGCCGCCATCAAGCTCAGCACCAGCACGAGAGGATAGAGGAACCAGGGCGGTACCAACAATATGCTGGCAAACGCGCCAACGAGCGGAAGGTTGAGAAAGAGAAGCACGACGTTTCCGACCACCATCGAGGCCGAAAGCGCCCAGAACACCTCGGCATGCTCGGTCAAGAACAGCGGGCCCGGGGCCACGTCCAAACCCAGCAGCGCTCCGAGCAACACTGCGGTCGTGCCGCTTCCCGGAACGCCGAGAGTGAGGAGGGGAATCATCGCGCCGGTGGCAGCGGCGTTGTTGGCGGCCTCGGGGGCGGCCACGCCTCGCAGATCTCCTCGCCCGATCTCACCATCGGGATGAAGTCGTTTCTCCGTCGCATAGGCGATGAAACTGGCTACCGTCCCGCCGGCGCCGGGTAGGACGCCGATCGCGAATCCAACCAGGCTGCCGCGAACCATCGTGCCCAGGTTGCTCAACCACTCGCGAATCTCCAGGGTGAAGCCCGCCCTCGTCTTCCAGTCAAGAGATTTGATACCGCCGCTCTCGAGCGCGAATATGACTTCGCTGAGCGCGAAGAGCCCGATGGTGAGCACGACGAAATCGACTCCATCGAGCAATCGAATCTCGCCGAGAGTGTACCGAGCCACCGCGCTGTTCGGGTCGAAGCCGACGGTCGAGAAGGCCAGACCGAGGAGGGTGGCGACCGCGGCCTTGAGGAAGCTTCCTCCCGACAGACCAGAGAGCGTCGACAAGGCGAAGACCATGAGCGCGAAGTACTCCGCGGGTCCGAACTGGATCGCCATCCGGGCGAGCAACGGCGCGAGGAGCACCAGCCCGGCGAGGGAAAGCATCCCGCCGACGAAAGAGGAAACGGCGGAGATGGCGAGGGCACTGGCGGCACGGCCCTTCCGGGTGAGGGCGTAGCCATCGAGCGCCGTCACCGTCGCCGACGGGGTCCCGGGCACGTTGAGGAGGATGGTGCTGATCGAGTTCCCATATTGCGATCCGTAATAGACGGCGGTGAGAAGAATCAGCACGGACTCGGGCGGAAGGCTCACGGAAAAACAGACAGGAATGAGAATCGCGATCGCGTTGATGGGGCCGAGTCCCGGGAGCATCCCAACCACGGTTCCGGTGAGAGCGCCGGCCGCCGCCAGAAAGACGTTCAGCGGAGTGAAAGCGAGCCACCATCCGGTTGCCATCACGAAGGCTGGAAGAAGGACCCCAACGGAAGCGGGACGGCGAACCCGTAGACGAACAGCGCGAACAGCCCGAGACTTACGAAAAAGCTGGCGATCAACCCGCGGAGGAGCGGGCCCTCGAAGACGATGACCGCGAGGGTCATGACCAGAGTCGAGGCGATGACGAACCCGACGATGTCGAGAGCCAGCGTGAATCCGCCGAGGCCCGTCAGCAACACCGCGGCTCGACCGAGAAACGGCCGATCCAGTTTCGAGGCCTTGCTCCCGCGCAACACCAGGACCGAGGCGAGCGCGAGCAGGAGTGCCCCGATACCGACGGGAAAGGCGCCGGGACCGATGGGATCCGCCATGAAACCGGCTCGAAACGAAAACGCCTCCGCGAGGTACGCGGCGGCCCCCAAGGCCAGTACACTCCCCGCCCCTCGGTCGGTCATGAAATTAGACCGAGTCTCGCGGTCAGGCGACGAAAGTCGCGAATCTGGTCCAACACCAGCCGTTCGAATGGGGCTCCGGTCAGCGCCATCGGAAACAGTCCGCGACGTCTCGCCGCCACCTCCCATTCCGCCGATCGGGTGAGCGCCTCGAAGAGACGAACCCAGCGCGAAAAGGCTTCATCGCCAATTCCTTTAGGCACGTAGAAACCCCGCCACGTGAGCCACTCCACATCGAACCCCTGCTCGCGCGCGGTGGGAACGTCTTCGAAAGGCGCCCCGAGACGCTCGCGTGCCAGGACCGCGAGAATCCGAACCCCACCGGCACGGTACTGAGGAAGCATCTCCGAAGCATCGGCGGGGATGACATGGACGAATCCGCCGAGTAGCGACGTCAGCGCCTCACCGCCCCCGTCGAAGGGAACGTAGCGGACACTCCGCAGGTCGATTCCCCCTTGCTCCGCCAGAAGGAGCAGCCTCATGTGATCCTGACCGCCCACCGCGCTTCCCCCCGCCGCCACGATCGCGGATGGCGTTCGTTTCCACTCCTCGAGCAACGCCCTCAAGTCACCCCAGGGCGCATCCTGGCGAACGGCGATCACCCCGTAGTCGGCGGCCACAGCCGCAAGCCAACGGACGTCCTCCGCACCGAAATCACCGAACTGTCGCTCCGCGAGGCGAAGGGTCGTCGCCGGGCTAGCGGCGATGACCACGTTCTCGTCCGCGTCACGCTCGGCAACGACGTGCGCGAAAGCAACCCCTCCGCCCGCCCCCGGCATGTTCCGCACGCGAAACGGCTCGGTGACGATGCCTAGCTCGTTGAGCGATTGGGTTGCGGTGCGGCAGGTCAGATCCCAGCCGCCGCCCGCGTTTGCCGGCGCGAGACATTCGTAGCCGCGGCGCGGCTCGAGCCCACAGCTCACCGCCACGAACGTCAGCGCCACGGTAACGCCTCTCGTCATAGATACTTCAGCCCAATTCCGCCACCCCGACCGATGCATCTTGAGCATCAACCGGGCGATTCTCCACTACACTATGCTAGTTTCTCATTCTGTAACGCCACATCGACTCGAGGAGAATCAATGATGTCACGATTCGTTGCGACCCTTGCCCTCACCGTCGGCCTCGCGCCGGTTGGCGATTCGCGGCGGAGCTAGTGAAATGGCACTCACGAACCTCGATGGTGTCATCGCAACCGCACGCAGGGTCGGGTATTCGGACATCGACTCGCTTCGAAGACTGGCTCGCTCCGCTGTCGTCCTGACACCAGGGCAGGTCGGCAACGAGGCATCGCCATTCACCTCGAGGCTCGGTGGCCTCCCAGCGATGTCCGCCTCCGTCGCATGGCCGCGGCGAGGCGGCAAGAGTCTGGCGTTCATCGCGCAAATCGATCTCGGCTCACAGCCCGATAGCGCCTTCCAGCTTGGACTGCCGCGGGACGGCCTCCTGCTGTTCTTCTATGATTCCGAGCAGAGCACTTGGGGGTTCGACCCGAACGACGCCGGGAGTTTCGCCGTCATTCACCTGCCCAAAGAGCACGAGACGAGGTTGCTCGACGAGTGGCCAAAAGACCTCCCGGAACATGCTCGCTACCCGCCGTGCGATTTGGCTTCGGGGGAAACGATTACTCTGCCGGCGTGGGAGAGCGTTCTGATCGAGGACCTCCATTTGGATTCCGAGCAGCTCCAGGCGTATCAGGACCTCCTCGAGGCCACCGGTGAGGATGACGATGCCGGGACGCCGAGAGGCCTACTGGGTGGGCATCCCGACCAAATACAGGGCGACATGATGTTGGAATGCGCGCTCGTCGCGGCAGGCCTTTACTGCGGCGATGCCACGGCATACGAGGATCCACGATTGCCCGAGATCCGCAAAACCGCCCCTGACTGGCGGCTTCTCATGCAGGTCCCGAGCGTCGAAGAAGCCGGCATGATGTGGGGCGATCTCGGCTGCCTCTACTATTGGATCCACGAAGAGGATTTGCGCGCGCGTCGTTTCGACCGTTCCTGGATGATTCTGCAGTGCAGCTGAGACAGTCTCGGTGGTACGCCCGGCAGGATTCGAACCTGCGACCTAAGGATTAGGAATCCTTCGCTCTATCCTTCTGAGCTACGGGCGCATTAAGGGATCAGCTCGCCGAAGAGCCGGCAAGAGCGATCGATTCCAAGTGCAACGACGGTCTCCCTGTCACCGTTCGCCCGGAGGCGGCCCGTCGCCCGACTTGGCTGGGTTGCGAGTGGAGCGGGCGACGAGCTTAGCGAGCACGACTGTCGACTACTTCGGCTGGGGGACGACTCGAATGTAAGGGAGCGGCGCCTTCCATCCCTGGGGGAATTTCTTCTTCGCTTCGTCGTCCGAGACGGCCGGAACGATGATCACGTCCTCGCCCTTCTTCCAGTTCACCGGTGTCGCAACCTTATGGCTCGCGGTGAGCTGGCAAGAGTCCAACAGACGAAGAATCTCGTCGAAGTTACGACCGGTGCTCATGGGATAGGTCAGGGTCGCTTTGATTTTCTTATCGGGTCCGATGACGAAAACCGATCGCGCCGTGGAGTTGTCGGCCGCGGTCCTTCCCGTCGCGGTGTCACCCGCGTCCGCCGGCAGCATATCGTAGAGCTTGACGACCTTGAGCTCGGGATCACCGATCAGCGGATAGTTGAGCGCATGGCCCTGAGACGACTCGATATCTTTGGACCATTTCTGGTGGTCGCTCACACCATCCACGCTGATGCCGATGACCTTGCAGTTACGCTTCGCGAACTCGGGTTTGAGCTTGGCCATATAGCCGAGCTCGGTCGTGCAGACCGGGGTGAAGTCCTTTGGATGCGAGAACAAAATAGCCCAGCCATTGCCGATCCATTGATGAAAGTCGATCGGCCCTTCAGTCGACTCCGCTTTGAAATTCGGTGCTTCGTCGTTGATTCTAAGTGTCATCTTCTCCTCCATTCACGGGCGTACGACACCGTACGCCGAATCGATCCCTGGAAGCTTCGGTTGCTTGCGTATCGGGCGCGCTCATCGAGAGTCGTGGGAGATTCGTTTGGCGAATGTTCCGAGCCCTGCCTCGGACCGACCCGAGCTCGCCTCACAACCTAGGTGTTTTGCTTCCTGTCGCAGCACGGATATTAGTGGGTTCTTGCGTCATGGACAAGTGGGAAAACCGGCGCCTGACTACCACCCCGCGCGACACCCGTACGACCTTTGGGAAACGGGTTGGGCTTCGAGTGTAACTCCGAATCCCCGTATTCATTTCTTTCCTGCGGCGTGAGTCCGGTCCGAAACTCGGGAATCGAGCCGACTCGCTTTCTTACTTGGCTCCGACGTACTACACCCCGTACAATCGTCATTGGGGGGGTTGGCTGTCTCGAAGTGTTCGTTCGCGGGCTCGATGTGTACGTGTGTCTCGTGACGCACCTCGGCGCGGGCGGGACCGATGAGCTCGAACCCGTTCCTTCCGCCCCGGCAACGAGAACGCGCATCCGGTTATCGGTCCATGCGCGTCCTCACCGCTCTGGTCGTGTCCATCCTGGGCTTGGACGCTGTGCTCTTGGTCATCAACGGCGTGAGCACCGCTCTGCTCGTCGTGTTCGACCCGAGCGTCCTAGACGGTTCCGATCCTCGGCACGCCTCGAGCGCCTTATTGGGCTTCGTCGTCTTTCTCAGCAGTGCG
>DASPGQ010000421.1 GCA_035620555.1 Vicinamibacteria bacterium | reverse complement strand
ACAATCCCGTGCTCATGTTGGACGAGATCGACAAGCTGGGGCGCGACTTCCGAGGAGACCCTGCCTCGGCGATGCTCGAGATCCTCGACCCGCAGCAGAACGACACGTTTCGAGACAACTACCTCGATCTGCCGTTCGATTTGTCGAACGTCTTCTTCATCACCACGGCGAACGCGATCGATACGATCCCGCGCCCTCTTCTCGATCGGATGGAGGTCCTGAGGCTCACGGGATACAGCGAGGAAGAGAAGCTCGGGATCGCCAAGAAGTACTTGCTTCCACGCCAGCTCCAGGAGAGCGGGTTGCAGGAATCGCAGTGCTCCATTCCCGACGAAGCCCTGTTGCGGGTCATCCGGCGCTACACTCGTGAGGCGGGCCTGAGACAGTTGGAAAGAACGATAGGGCGCCTCGTGCGCAAGGTGTCGGTGCGCTTCGCCGAGGGCAGTACGGAATCGGTCACCATTGGTCCCGACGATCTGGTGGAGATGCTCGGACCCGAGTCCTTTCAAACGGAACGAGCGCGCACCGAGCTTCCTCCCGGCGTGGCCACGGGGCTGGCCTGGACCGAGACGGGCGGCGACGTGCTCTACATCGAAACGGCGCTGCTTCCCGGAGGCAGTGGACTCACGCTCACGGGACAGCTCGGCGAGGTCATGCAGGAATCGGCGCGAGCGGCGCAGAGCTTCCTCTGGTCGCATGCGGAGGAGCTTGGCATCGACCCGGAAGCGTTCAAACATCAGGGGGTGCACATCCACGTGCCCGCCGGCGCCATTCCCAAGGACGGCCCATCTGCCGGCGTCACGATCGCGGCCGCGCTCGCGTCGCTCTATTGCGGAAAATCGGTTCGCGCCGATACGGCGATGACCGGAGAGGTGACCATCGCCGGACTCGTGCTTCCAATCGGAGGCATCAAGGAGAAAGTGCTCGCGGCGCGCCGAGCCGATATCTCGCGCATCATCCTGCCGAAGCAGAACGAGTCGAGTCTTCGGGACGTCCCCCCCGACGTGCGGAAGGAGACGGAGTTCGTTCTCGTCGAGAGAGTCGAGGAGGTACTCGAGGCTGCGATTCCCGAGCTATCGGTGGTGAAAACGGGAAGCAATATCGAGTCCTCATGACCGTAGTCGCGCCCCTGGTCGCGCTCTTCTTGGCGTCGTCTCCCGAGCTCGCACCGGCCAAAGTCAGTAAGGAGACGAAGGCTGTCCTCGGTCTGTATCCGGAGTTTCTCGAATCCGGGGCGCTGGTTCTCGGATTCTCCGAGTTAATTCAGCGGCATCCGCAGACCCTCGTGGACGTCGTCACGGCGCTCGGCGGCCAGATCCCGATCGTCGGGGTCGTGGCCAACGAGGCTCAGTATCGCGACGTCGAGGCGCTCTTGAGAAAGGCGGAAGCTCCCGCAGCGAACCTGGCGATCGTGCAGGTTCCTGTCGTGGGGATGTGGATTCGCGATTACGGCCCCGCCTTCGTACGTCTTCCGGACGATCGCTTCGTGGCCCTCGATGCGATCTACGGCCGCCAGGAGCACGCGGCTGACGAATGGATACCGCGATATCTAGCGGGCTATTTCCGGCTTCCCATCGTGGACGTTCCCTTGCGGGTCGCTGGTGGGAACCTGCTCGCGAATGGCGAGGGCTGGGTCTTCTCGACGACACAGCTCATTGACTTTAATTCCAAGGACGGTTACAGCCAGACCGAGATCGGACAGATCCTCGGACGCTACTACGGCGCCACCGACTGGGTCGTTCTGAAACCTCTTGTCGGCGAGCCGACGCAGCACGTCGACATGTTTCTCACGCTGGTGGGACCCGACGTCGCCGTGCTGAGCGAGCTCGACCCGGAAGTCGATCCGGTTAACTCGAGGTTGCTCGACGACGCCGCGGAGCAGCTCGAGAAGGCAACAACTCGCTCCGGCCCCATCAAGGTAGTTCGCGTCCCGATGTCGAGCCACGAGGATGGCAACTGGCGCTCCTATACGAATGTCATCTTTGCCAACGGCACGATGCTCGTACCCACTTACCCCGACGTCAGCCCGGAAATGGATCGCGAGGCACTGGAAATCTACGGGGGGCTCATGCCCGACTGGAACGTCGTTCCCATCGACGCAAGCTCTATCATCCAGAACCACGGATCGTTGCACTGCATATCCGTCAATGTGCCGGTTCTCGGGCGTTGATTCCGGGCTCTTACGTCGGCAATGGCCTATCCAAAAAAAAGCCGCCGCGCCGAAGCGCGGCGGCGATGAGTTTCCAAAGAGCTCGAGTTCTAGAAGCGGAACAGGAGCGTGAGCTGGAACCCTCGAGCCGATTGCAGGCTTCTGAGCTGCGCGTAGTTGTTGCTGAATACCCGGTTGGCCGCGCTGTAGGTGAACTGGTGATGGTCGCTCGAGTTCAAGAGGTTGAAGATGTTCCCCGCCACCTCGACCTCCTGCGTGGTACCGAAGCGGAAGATCTTGCCGATCTTCACGCCAAGCGTGTTGATGGCCGGCGCCCGCGCCTGGCCATCGCAGGAGACACCGTTGTCGGGCAGCGTGGTCAGCTCGCAGCCGCTCCCGCGATCCTCGCCCACGAGACGATAGACGGTGGCCAGAGGGTTCGATTGGGTTCTTCCATCAGCCAGCGGGATACGGCTCGGGCCGTAGATGGGGTCGGCTCCCGGGTTGTCGATGAGAGCACCGCTCCACGGACCGGCGTTCGAGGTGAAGCTGCCGGCAATGGTGATGTCGCCGGGGGCGCGCCAGGTCGCGCCCAAGCGGATCGAGTATTGTCGCCACGTGGGATTGTAGGAGAGGTTGTTCGAGTTCGAGAGCGTGTTGTGCTCGTTGTTGCCGCGCGGCATGTAGAGCGCCTTGTTGGAATCGAAGTGGTTAGGCTGGATGAAACGTGCGGGGTCCGAGGGATTCCAAGTTCCCGAAAAGTGCTGCCACTGCCGGTTGAATCCCGCCATGAAGTTGAAGTTCCGCATCTGCTTCGTGGCGGTGACCTCGATCGCGCTGTAGACAAGCTTCGACCAGGTGTTGTTCGTCTCCTGGTTGATGACGCCGCGGTTGGGGTCGATGTTTCCGAAACCGATGAAGGGCTGACCCGGGCCGCTGGGATACATCCCATTGATGTCAGTCAACGCGTAAGTCTTCGTGTAGCGGCGGTTCACGAACGCCGTGTCGATGGCGAGCTGGCCGGGCAGTTGGGTCCGATAACCGAGGATGGCCTCGTCGACGTACGGCTGGGTCAGATTGGGATCGAAGTCGATAGCGGGATCGATCGATGCACCGGATGGGAGCGTGATCGTCTCGAGCTCGAAGATGCCGTCGCCGTCCTCGTCCCACTGCTCGATGAGCGTGGTGCGGCCGCCGCCGGATCCCGCGTAGCTCGTGATGTTGTCGCGGCCGTTCACTTGCTCGTGAACCCGTCCCCAGCTTCCACGGAGAACGTTGCGAGCGTCTTCCGTGACCATGTAGGAGAAGCCGACCCTCGGCCCGAAGACGGTTGAGTTCATGCGCTCGAAATTGTCGATGGCGTCGTAGCGCCTCACGAAGTCGAGCCGCACGCCGAGATTCAACGTCAGCCGCTGGGTCGGTTTCCAGGAATCAGTGAAATAGACGCCGATGTCGCGATCCTGGGCGTTGCTCGTTTCGGCAGAGCTTACATCACGGCGCGTGCGCTGGAACGGACGGGTGCCGAGCGACAGGTTGTTCGGATCGATGGGCACGTGGAGCTCCTCGTACCAGCCGTCGGCGTTGGCATTGTAGGAGGTGATGAGGTTCCGCCGGTTTCTCGGGGCCATGAAGAGACCCGTCTTGAACTCGTGGTTGCCGCCCCAGCCTTCTTTGTAATTCGTGATGTCGCCTCGAATGAGGAGGATGGACGAAGGATCCTCGCTCGTTTGCGGAATGCCGCCCGCCACCTGGCGCCCGTTCCCCTGGAGCTCGCCACCGGAGCGCGTGAACGCCTCGTGGATCTCGATCTCGAGACCGATGTCGCCGACGTTGGCCTGGCTGTCGCGAAGCGATTCCCCCGATTTGTCGTTGTAGCTGAAAGTGAATTGTCCCGTGGTGTTGGTGCCGAAGACCGACGTCAGCTTGGCTCCGTAAAGTTGACCGCCCGTCTTGACCGTGAGGTAGGGAGCCCAGTTGAACTCGCGGTCGCTCGAGTTGTCGAGCGAATCTCTCTGGTAGTAGGCGCTGAGCTCGTGGTTCGGGCTCAACGAGCTCGTGATCTTGAGGTAGGGCTGATGGCTCTTGCTCGTATTGGGAAACGGCGAGAAGGTGGGAACCGACCCACGTGCGGGCGTGTCGGCCGAGCCGCCGAGCGGGATGCCCGAGTAGAGGTTGAGGCGCTCGACGTCGAAGCCCGTCCGGCTGATCGCGGAGGCGAGATCCGCGCGGCGGTAGGAAAAGAAGAACCAGGCCTTGTCCTGCATGATCGGACCGCCGAACGAGCCGTCGAACTGCTTGACCTCCGACTGAGTTGGCGTTCCCACGGAGCCCTCAAACTCGGGGGCATTGTTCGCGTTCCAGAAGTTGGAGTCCTGCCCTGGCTCGGGTAAGAACTGGAGGGCCATCCCGGCCGAGCCGGAGAAGTTGTTGCCGCCGCTCTTGGTGACGACGTTCATGACGATTCCGGTGCCGAGAGGCTCGTCGGCGGTGACGCCGCCGGTCTTGACCGAGATGTCGTCGATGATGTCCGCGCCCATGCCGACGTAGGTGACCTGGGCGTCGTCGTAACCCTGTGCCGACATCCCCTCGATCTGGATCACGTGGGCGAAGTGCTCGGTGGCGTGGCCGAAGTAAACCATCCTGCCGCTCCCGTCGTCGAAAGGACGAGCGTTGACGCCGGGGGTGAGCTCGAGAAAGTCGCTCCAGTTCCGGCGCGCCTGAATGGGCATTTCGCGCTGGAACGCGCCGTCCACGTTGAGAATGTTCGAAGGTGATGCGACCTCGAGCATGGGTGTCTCCGCGGTCACGGTGACGGTCTCTTCGACGCCGCTGATGGACAGGCGCACGTCGACGCTGAAGTTCGCGTCGGCGCGAAGGACGATGCCTTCTTGGCGATAGGTCGTAAACCCGGATAAGGACGCCGTGATGGAGTACGTCCCGGGAGGAAGATTGATGATCCGGTAGTAGCCGGTACCGTCCGATACGGCCACTCGAGGAGCCATGATGGCAGGACTTTCGGCCGTAACGGTGACGCCCGGTAGCACCGCACCCGACTCGTCTCTGACATATCCTCGAAGACTAGCGCTTCCCGTCTGGGCGAAGACGATGCCGCTAGTCCCGAGAAGCAGGACGAGCCCGATTAGGATGGCTTTACGCAATGTTCACCTCCTTGACTGACTAACACCGGCCCCGACGGGAGGACATTGCTCAGTTGTCAAGAACTGCAGGACCCACTCAACGTGGTGGAGTTATGCATTCGGTATACCATATATTAGTGTCTGTGGGTGCGAATAGATAATTAGTTCATAATTATACAGTTATAGAGTTAGTATGGTCGCCAGGATTGTGTTGCGGACTCCAATTTCGTCCAAGTAATCGGATTAAACTCCAATAGTTTGGAGTCGAATCGGCGTGGGGTCAGCGTCCTGCTTCAGATTCGAGACGCGCGAGAAGGGCTTTAATCTCTTTTTGAGTCGGGTCGAGCTCTATCGAGCGCCGCAAATATTCAATCGCACGTTCGTTGTTTCCCAGGTGAGCGTGGGATAAACCAAGCGCGTTGAGAAGGGGGGCGTCGGGCCGCCTGATCGCGGCGGCCGTCTCGAACAGCTCGGCAGCCCGCGCGAAGCTCTGCGATTGAAAGTGCGCGTCTCCGAGAGCGAGCAGTACCTCGGGATTTCGTGGCTGCTGGGCTCTGGCGGGCTCGAGGAGCCGAATCGACTCGCGATATCGTCCGTCGTCCAGCTCGAACCGCCCGAGAAGGAGACGGGCCGGTACGAGGTTGGGATCGTTCTCGAGGGCGCGTTCCGCGAGCTCTCGGGCGCGCTCCAATTCACCCAAGCGCATCGCCTGGTCGGCAAGCAGGACCGCGACGAGTCCCTCGTTCTCACCATCGATGCTCTCCTTCACCGCCCATGCCGGATGGATTCGCGAAAGGGGGGAGACGTCGAAGTCGATCGAGCGCAATGCCGCGGCCCGATGCGACGCATCGCGAAGCTCCACCGCCAGACGATAATGCCCGGCGGGGATGTCCCCTAGCGGGATGCGCAGGACGACGGGTCTTTCGAGGAGATCGAGCCGCAGGTCCTCTTCCCGAAGCGGCCCGACTGCCTCGCCGCCTTCGCCGCGCGGCAAGACCCGAGCACTGAGACTGTATTCAGAAGGGATGTTCCGCAAAGGCACGTGCGCCATCAAGTAGTCGCCGATCGCCACCGTTCTTCTCGCATTCGGATCCAGTCCGACGGGTCCGAGTTGATACGTTCGGTAGGGCTCGGCGGTTGTCCCCTTCGCGGGGCTCAATTTCGCCATACCGTATAGAGGCACCGGGTCTCCCAACCAGGGCGCCGTCGAGCCCGGCTCGGGCACCTCGATCTTACTCTCGAAGATCGTGTATTCCTTTCTCGCCTGATTCTGCAAAACGATACGAAATACGAACTCGCCCTCGCCGATGGGAAACATATCTTGATAAGCGAAGGCACGGTAGGCCACGTCCTTGAACTGAGACTCGGTGAGCTGAACGAAAGGCTGTTTGGTGAAGCTGTGCACGATGGTTTTTTCGTCCAGTGTCTTGACCTCGGCGCGCACTTCGACGCTCGTGTAGTAGGTATTCTCTTTCGGATCGTGGGCAAGCGTCATGTCTCGCGGAGCGATCTCGACGGTGAAATGGACGAACATGGACCCGTTCGGCCCGGGAAGCACGTTCGCCATTCCGTAGTTAGGAACGAAATTGAAGAGGTAGTCTGCCTCGACGAGGCCGCGTGCGTGCTCGGCCTCATCGACGTATCTCGTGTCCACGCGACGATGTGGCGACACATAGATATCCGAGAGCAGGCTCTGAAAATCCAGCGCGGCGCGATCCGACTGCACGATGTTGGCCTGGACGCCTTGATCGGCGCGCAAGGTGAACGCCGCGTGGGCGAGGCTCGGATTCATTTCCTGAAGGTTGATATAGGCTTCCCTTCGGGAGTTCTCGGGGTTCATCGGCTGCGCCGGCATCAAGTCTTCGGGGTCGTCGAGAAAATGGTTGAACATCCGGTACGGACCCACCCCGTGCTCCTGCCAGAAGAGGAAGTTGAGAGGCGGCAGGCTCTTGTCGCGATCCTGATGATAGAACCACACTTCAGTGGGGTAGAGCATCGGAATGCTCGTGAAATCCTCGCGGTCGGCTGGCTCTCCCAGGATGATGTAGATCTTGCCCCGATCCGTCATCCAGCCAGGCACGGCGGACTCGCGGCTGAAGTATTTGTTGGCGTACTCGAGCCTCCGGTAGTGCTCCTCTTTGAACTCGTTCACCGGCGTGATCGGATCCGGGTCGCGTCGCTGCCAGAATGCGGTGACGAAGGCAGCACGCTCCTCTTCGGATTCCAGATTCAAGAACGCTTCGCGCTCCTTGTCGGCGATGATGTAGATGACTTCCTTTTCGATCCACTCGCGGTAGTTCTGGGGGAGCCGGTCGACTCGCTCATCCACGACTAGGAGCATCGAGAGTGCAAGCAAGGCCGTCATGATTTCCAAACGTTAGCCGGGCACCGAAAGAGAGTCAAGGCCTCGCAGATCTATGGCTGGGTTATGATCATCCCTGTGAATCGGGCACCAGCGAGCCTCGCACTCGCCCTGTTGCGGGGCCAAACCATGAGAAACATCCTGGGGGCCTTTCTACTCGCTGGTGCCAGCCTCCGCTGCGGCACGAGCAAGCCGACCTTTACGCGCGACGTTGCGCCCGTCGTGTTCGAGAAATGCACGCCCTGCCATCGTCTGGGAGGAAGCGCTCCTTTTTCCCTGGAGAGCTACGACGACGTGCGCTCGCGGGCACGCCTGATCGTGCAGTTGACATCGAGTCGGTATATGCCGCCCTGGTTGCCGGAGCCAGGCTACGGCGAGTTCGCCGATCAACGGATCCTCGAAGAGGATGAGCTCGAAGTGTTGGCTCGATGGGCGGAGGGCGGCACGCCGGAGGGAGATGCCCGTGCCCTTCCTAGGCATCGAGAATGGGTCCAAGGATGGGAATTGGGCGAGCCCGACCTCGCCGTCGAGATGTCGGAAACGTTCGATCTGCCCGCCGAGGGTGGAGACGTCTTTCGCAACTTCGTCGTTCCCGTGCCCCTCGACGAGTCGCGTTACGTGGAGGCCATCGAGTTTCGACCCAATGAAGGACGTCTCGTGCACCATGCAACGATCACGCTCGACCCCACAGCCTCGTCCCGTAGTCTCGACTCGGAAGACGACCTGCCGGGATTCGACGGCATGGCCGCGGCACCCGGGGCGGTGATGCCCGATGGGCACTTCCTGGGCTGGACTCCAGGCAAATTGCCGTATCGGGAGCGAGCTGGCATGTCGTGGAAGCTCGAGCGTCGATCGGACCTGGTGCTGCAGCTCCATATGCCGACTACGGGAAAGCCCGAACGGGTCTCGGCGCGCGTGGGACTCTTCTTTTCCGACGAGCCGCCCCGGCTCATCCCGGTCACGCTACGACTCGGGTCGCGTCATTTCGAGATCCCTGCCGGGACGGCCGACTTCACCATCGAAGATTCGTACGTGCTTCCCGTCGAAGTCGAGGTTCTCTCCGTTTATCCGCACGCACATTATTTGGCTCGTGAAATGAAGGCCAAAGCCGTGCTCCCGGATGGCTCCGAGCGGTGGCTCATCTGGATTCGAAACTGGGACTTCAAATGGCAGGACTTTTACCGCTATCGAGAGCCCTTTCTACTTCCGCGCGGCACTCGTCTCACGATGACGTTTGTTTACGACAATTCCGAGAACAACCCGAGAAACCCGAACCAGCCCCCGATCGATGTCGTCTACGGTCCACGGAGCGCGGACGAAATGGGAGATCTGTACGTTCAAGTCCTGCCAATTCACTCCCGGGAGCTCGATATGCTCCGCGCCGATTCGACGAGAAAAGAGCTCGAGGAGCAGGTGAAAGAGCTCACGGCTCGATTGAAGCGAAACCCGGATGACGCCTGGGCTCTGAACGGCCTCGGTGTCGCCTACGACGGACTGGGAAGGAACGACGAGGCGCTGCAGGCGCTGAGGGACGCTCTTCGTGTCAATCCCGAGCACGAGGACGCGCGATTCAATCTGGCTACGCTGCTCGCGGCGCGAGGAGGAGGAAGAGAGGCCACCGAGCATTTCCGAAAGCTGCTGCAGAAGAACCCGAGCTGTGTGGAGTGTCGCGTTCGTCTTGGCAACGTGCTCCGCGACCTCGGCCGTAACGACGACGCAGTCCTTGAGCTGCGAAAGGCGATCGAGCTGGACGACAAACACGCCTGGGCGCATTACAGCCTCGGGCTGGCGTTTCAGATCGGCGGCCGCCTCGACGAGGCGATCGAGCAATACAGAGAAGTCGTCCGGCTGGAGCCCGAGAACGCGGACGCGCACGTGAGCCTCGGTTCCGCCCTTACGGCGGCGGGGCAGTGCCTGCCCGCCATTCGTGCCCTCGAGCGGTCGACGACGCTCGAGCCTGACTGGCCGGAAGCGAAGGCACGGCTTGCCTATGCTTTGACGCAGTGCCCTCACTCGGCTCCCGACGCCACCGAGCGTGCGGTAGTCCTCGCGAGCGAAGCTGCCGCGATGTCTGGTTATCGCGATCCCTTCGTGCTCGAGACGCTGGGAGATGCCTTCCGGGCATCGGGACGCACCGACGACGCTGCCGGAGCCTGGCGAGCCGCCCTCGAGCTCGCGGAGAGTTTGGGACGAGAACAACTCGCAGTGGTGCTACGAGGAAAACTCTCGGGGCGTTGAGCTCTGAGAATTCAGTAGAACCGTTGCGTTGACGGGTTCGATGGCCCCGACGCTGAACGCTTTCGCTTCTCGTTCTGTCGCCGATCGATGGAGAGCACGACTCCAATCGCCAGAGCGGCGGCGACCGGGCCGGCGAAGTTCGGTACCAGCGCCCAGGCCGTTTGGCCGCCGAGGAAATGTGCGAGGCTCCCGCCGATTCCGAAAAAGAGCCACGACACCCACCACGCCAGAATGAACCGGGGCGGATCGGAGGCTCCCCAATCGTCCTCACCGCTTGTGGGATCGCTCGCGAGGTAGAGCTCGTCCACCGCCTCGTAGGGCTTGAACAGATTCAAGACCGGAACGAAGAACCAACCCACCATCCAGCCGGGCGTGAACTCCATGTTCTTCGAGCCCAGCGCGCGCGCATTTTGGTTGGCTCGAGCCAGCCAGAAAAGAAAGAGGAATCCTCCTCCCACATAGGCCAATAGATAGAGCGCACTGCTGAGAAAGACGACGAGGCCCAATAAGGCGCTCGAGGGGTCCCGAGGGTCGGACCCCTGGAGGACGCTCGG
>DASPGQ010000420.1 GCA_035620555.1 Vicinamibacteria bacterium | reverse complement strand
GGGACCGCCTGATCATGATGCACCGCGGCCGGCCCATCCACGACATCCGCGGCGCGGAAAAGAGCCGCGTCGGTCCGGCCGACCTGCTGGCCCGCTTCGAGCAGATCCGGCGCGAAGAGCAGCTGGACGAGACCGCCGCCGAGCTGCTGAGAACGGCCTACGTATAGGTCCCCGAAGCCTACCCCATCTTCTTCTTCCTCAGCACCATCACGTTCCGTCCCTCCTCCCATCGGTACTCCTGGGAGTCGGTCAAGTTCTTTACGAGGTGAATGCCCATTCCACCGATGGCGCGCTCGAGCAGGGGCACGTCGAGATTGGGCGGCGGCCTGACGAACGGATTGTAGGCGCCCCCGTCGTCACGAATCTCGACGACCAGGTCGGCCCCGTCGGCGGAAATGGTAACGGTGACCTCTCTGGCCTGGCCGTGCTTGAACGAGTTCACGACCAGCTCCTCCACCGACGTCGCTAGCTCGACCTGGGCATCGCCAGCCAATCCGTGGCCGGCACAGAAGGTTTGAAGCGCTTTCTGGAGCGCATCGAGCTCGCCGATTTCGCGTAGGCTCATGCTGGTCATGTCGGAGATCGTTCTCTGGTTACCGGGGCTCATTATAAGGGGTCGATGTCTGGCCAGGACGTCGACGCTTAACTCGTGCTCAGTGCCGTGGTGGGCTCGCCGAAGCTTTAGCGAAGGCGGCCGCTCCTGCAGGGTGGGCTAAGTTTTTAGTCACCCTGCTAGAATACCCAAACCGTTATCGTCTGGGAGCCTTGTCGATGAACAAGAAAACCGGGGGCGCGCTCGCGCTGCTGGTCGTCGTTGGCCTTGGCGCCCTCTATCTTCTGGAATTTGCGGCCAGGAGCAAGGAGCCCATCCGAGTCGGTCTCCTGCACTCCTTCACCGGGACGATGAAGGACAGCGAGAGCGCGGTCGCGGATGCCGTGACGCTCGCCATCGAAGAAATCAACGCAGCCGGAGGTCTGCTCGGAAGACCCATCGTGATCGTCCGTGCCGACGGTCGTTCCGACGAGTCCGTTTTCGCCCGGGAAGCGGAGACTCTGATCACCGAGGAGAAAGTCGCCGTGTTGTTCGGCTGCTGGACCTCGGCGAGCCGCAAAGCCGTTCGACGCGTGGTCGAAGCCAACGACCATTTGCTGTTCTACCCTCTTCAGTACGAAGGCATGGAGAGCTCTCCCAATATCGTGTACACCGGAGCCGCGCCCAATCAGCAGATCGTGCCCGCGGTGAAATGGAGCCTGGACACGCTCGGCCGGCGCGTGTTCCTGGTTGGCTCGGACTACATTTTCCCTCGCATGGCGAACGTGATCATCGACGATCTCGTTTCCGCGCTGCGGGGCGAGGTCGTCGGCGAGGAATACCTTTTGCTCGGATCGAACGATGTCGAGGACGTCGTGAGGAAAATCCAGGAAACCCGCCCCGACGTGATCTTCAACACCATCAACGGCTCCACCAACGTCGCCTTTTTCGGCAGGCTGCGTGAAGTCGGGATTACCCCGGCCGAGATCCCGACGGTGTCATTCAGCATTGCCGAGCAGGAGCTCGTCAGCATGGGGGGCGACGTCAGCAAGATGGCGGGAGACTATGCCGCCTGGAACTATTTTCAGAGTCTTCCCATCGCGGAAAACAAGAGCTTCGTGCGCCGATTCAAGGACCGCTTCGGCGTCGAGCGGGTGACCAGCGACCCCTTGGATTCGGCCTATTCCGGTGTCCACCTCTGGGCCAATGCCGTGCGGGACGCTCAGACGGAGGACGTGGCCGCGGTCCGTCGCGCGGTGATGGGGCAAAGCTACCGGGCGCCGGGCGGCATCGTTTACGTCGACGCGGTCAATCAACATACGTGGAAAGTCGTCCGCATCGGCAAGATTCTCGAAGACGGGCAGTTCGGTATCGAGTGGAGCTCGGAGGAGCCCGTTCGTCCCATTCCGTTTCCCTTCCATCGCTCTCGCTCCGACTGGCTCGATCGGGTCGAGAGCTTCTATCGATCGTGGGGCGAACGGTGGGCCAATCCGCGGGTCGAGCCGTGATCTTCCAGAAGGGACGACTCGCGAGCCAGATGCTACGCTGGTTCCTTCTCATCGGACTCATTCCGTTGTTCCTCGCGACCTCTCTCACGTACCGCAACTCGGTGAAATCGCTCGAGGAGGAGGCTTACTACGAGCTGTCATCGGTCGCCAATCGGCAGATCAAGCAGATCGAGAACTACGTCCTCGAACGCCAGCGGGACGTGACCACGCTGGCACAGACGCCCCTCACCGGCGAGGCGATCGAAGAGCTCTCCCGGGCCCGGGAGCGATACGGCACCGAGTCCATAGAGTACGGTGAGATCGCCCGCTCTTATCGAGGATTCTTCTCTTATTACACGGAATCCGCGGATTATCAGGACCTCTTCCTGATCTCTAGCGAGGGTGACGTCCTGCTTACAGCGGCCGGAGGGTCGGAGCTCGGCGAGAGTCTCGAGAACGGCGAGCTCGCGAGCTCTTCCCTGGCGTACGTCTTCGAGCGAGCGAGCACGTTTCTCGAGACCGACATCTCCCCTTTCGATTTCTACCCGCCTTACGGCGAGCCCGCCGCCTTCATCGCCGCCCCGGCGTTCAAAGACGGCGTGGTCGTTGGAGCCGTCGCTCTGGTCTTGAACAACGAAGACGTCTTTCGAATCATCAACGACTACACCGGGCTCGGACGGACCGGCGAGACCGTGGTGGGGGTCATAAATGACGGTGAGATCGCCTTGATTGCGCCCACGAGGCATGACCCCGACGCTGCCTCGAGGAGGATCCCGCTGGACGATCCGAGCGCAAGACCGCTTCACGATGCCCTGAGAGGGGGCAAGGGCTCCGGGATCTCGATCGACTATCGTGGCCGAGAAGTCCTCGCGATATGGAGATACTTTCCTCTGCGATGGGGAATGGTCGTGAAGATCGACACCGAGGAGGCTTTCGCGCCGGTGGCGCGGCTCAGAAACCTCTCGATTCTGATCACCGTTCTCACGCTGGCGGCGGTGGTGCTCACCGCCCAGTCGGTTTCCCGCAGTCTTTCCGAGCCCATCCGGAGGCTCACGCAATATACGCAGAGAATCTCGAGAGGCGATCTCGATCAGAGAATCGATCTCCAGGTCGAGAACGAGATCGGAATCCTGGCGAGCTCCTTCAACCGAATGACCGCCCAGCTAAAAGATTCGATTCGGGATTTGCAAGAGACCACCGCGGCGCAGGAGCGCATCGAAAGCGAGCTTCGCGTCGCCAGCGACATTCAGATGAGCACGATGCCCAAGATTTTTCCTCCCTTTCCCCATCGGAGGGACTTCGGCATCCACGCGACGATCAAGCCCGCGAGGGAAGTCGGCGGAGATTTCTTCAACTTCGACCTGATCGAGGACGATCGGCTCTTCTTCGTCATCGGCGACGTCTCGGGCAAGGGGGTCCACGCTGCCCTGTTCATGGCGGTCGCGAATACCCTGATTCAGACCGCGGCTCGCGCGGGATTGAGCCCGGACGAGGTGCTGACAGCCGCCAACCGGCAGCTCAGCCGGGACAACGAAAGCTGCATGTTCGTCACCGTCTTTTGCGGTGTCGTCGATCTCGGAAGCGGACGGCTGACGTTCTCGAACGGGGGACACAATCTGCCGTATCTCCTTTCCGATGGGGACGGAGTCGCGCCGATCGAAGAGGCTTGCGGTCTGGTCCTCGGGCTGAACCCCGACTACGAGTACTCGAGCCACAGTCTGACTCTCCGGCCGGGCGATGGAGTCTTCCTCTATACCGATGGCGTGACCGAGGCGATGGATCAGGAGGGGCAGATGTTCGGCGAACCGCGGGTCGAAAGTCTTCTCGGTCGATACCGGCAGGCCGACGCGCAGAAGATGGTGGAGGGCGCTCTCGAAGACGTGAAGGTCTTCGCCGCGGGTGCTCCCCAATCGGACGACATCACCCTTCTTGCTCTCCAATATCGACCCCGCTGACTTTACCAGTGCTCAGTGCCGTGGCGGGACCCGTGATCGATCGAGCCGCCACGGCTCGAGCTGCTTACGGCGCGGCAAGCGCGCCGGGCTCGCTCCGCTCGCAGGGTGGGCTGAGTTTTTCATCACCCTGCATGATTTGCAGCCGTATAAGAACGATTGCTCACGCGATAGAAGACTCCGTAGAGGATCGGGACGACTCCGAGCGTGAGAACCGTCGCGAAGGCGAGACCGAACATGATCGCGATGGCCATGGGCTCCCACATGGGTCCGCCGCCGAGGTAGAGAGGAACGAGCCCGCCAATCGTCGTTCCCGTGGTGAGAAGGATCGGCCGCAAGCGACGCTGGGCCGCTTCCACGATCGCGGCCGCAGGGTCGCGTCCGCCCGCGATCTCGATCTGGATGCGGTCGATGAGGACGATGGCGTTATTGATGACGACTCCGGCCAGGGAGATGATCCCGAGAAACGTCATGAATCCCATGTACGAACGAAGAAGGTTCAAGCCGACGGCGACGCCAATGAGGCTGAGTGGAATCGTCGCCAGGATGATCAGTGGCTTGCGAATGGAATTGAACTGCGCCACGAGCACAAAAACGATGATGAACATCGCTATCGGCAGCTTCGCCACGATGGACTCGTTCGCTTTCACCGAGTTCTCGTAGTCCCCGCCGAGCTCGTAGCGGTAGCCGAGAGGCCAGTTGGCGCTTTCCTCGCGCAAGAATCGATCGAGCTCGAGGCTCACTTCGACCGGGCTCGTGCCCGGGGTGACGTCCGCCTGCACCGTGACGGTCTTGAGACGGTCCCGTCGGTAGATCACCGCCGGTTGCCAGACGACCTCGAGGTCGGCGACCTGCTTCAGCGGCACCGAACGTCCCGTCGCCTGTGAGAAGATATCGTGGCTTTCGAGCTTACCGATGTCCGTCCGTTCCGCGGCGACGGAGCGGAGCGTCACCGGAATGACTTTGTCCCCCTCGCGATACTCCGTCGTCTCGTAGCCGCTCAGAACCGTTTGCAGCGAGAGGGCAACGTCCTGGCTCGAGAGGCCGGCGCGCTGCGCCCGGGGCTGGTCGATATTGACCACGATCTTCTTCGTACGAAGCCCCCAGTCGTCGCGAACGTTTCTCACCCCCTGCATGCCTTCGAGCTGCTTCCGCACCCGGTCGACGAGCTCGAAGACCTTGTCTTCCTCCCCGCCCAGCAACCTCGCCTCGACGGGCGCCTCCGACGAGGGCCCGAGGGGAAGGAGGGCAATGCTCGCGCGGAGGTCGGGAAAGCTCTCGAAGCAGAACCGCTCCATGAGAGGGATGATCTCGCTCGCCAATCGCTCGCGCGAGGCCGCATTCACCAGGAGAATCGCGAACTCCGGGGTCGGCGGGGTCGGCGTGTACGAAAGAAAGAAGCGCGGAGCGCCCTCGCCGATGAAACTCGCCCAGTTGGTGATGCCTCCTTCTCGGCCCGCATCGACCGAGAGCTCGTTCTCCATGTAGCTCTCGAGCTCGGTCACGACGCTCTCGGTGAGGCCGAGGGGGCTACCCACCGGAAGCCGCAGCTCGGCGGTGAAGATCGCCTTGTCGTTGGGCGGAAAGAAAATGTTCGGAACACGACCGAGAAGCACCAGGGAGAGAACGAACGCCGCCATCGCGCCGCCAAGGGCGAGAGCGCGGTGCCTCAGCGCCCAGAGGATCGTTTTCCGGAACGTTCGGTAGGCACGTGAGTCGAAGCTCTCTTCCCCGGTTGGCTTCACCCGAAGGAAGAGCACGCAGAACAGAGGAGTCATCGTGAGGGAAAGGAGCCATGAGCTCAACAGCGTGATCGTGACCACTTCGAAGAGCGGTGCCGTGTACTCGCCTGTCGACGACTCCGCGAGATAGATGGGAAGAAAAGCCGCCGCGGTGGTCAGAGAAGACGTCAGAAGCGGGATCTGGAGCTCCCTGGCGGAATCGAGCGCCGCCGCCAGTGCCTCCTTGCCCTCCTTCATCTGCACCAGGATCGACTCGGACATTACGATGGCATTGTCGACGAGCATGCCGAGGGCGATGATGAGCGCGGCAAGCGACATCTGGTCGAGCCCGATGCCGAGAAACGACATCACGAGAAGCGACGCGATCATCGCCATGGGCACGAGCGAAGCGACGACGAGACCGGTGCGCAGGCCGAGGCTCACGAGCATCACCAGCAGCACGATTCCGACCGCCTGGAGCAGGTTGCTCACGAAGTCGTCGATCTTGCGCTCGACGTGATACGACTGGAGCGCGACGAAGTCGAAGGCGACTCCGATGGGAAACCGGCTCTCGAGATCGAAGACGAGCGCCTGGACTTTCTCACCGAGCTCGATGATGTTTCCGCCTTCCCGTAGGCTCACGGCGAGGGCGAGCCCGGGCGTTCCCCTCGCGTGCAGCTTGGTACGCGGAGGGTCGATGTAGCCGCGGCTGACCTCGGCAAGATCGCCCAGATACATCAGATCGTCCCGTCCGGGAAGACGGATAACGGTCGCCCGCAGCGCCTCCACGGATTCGATATTGCCCGACGGCTCGAGCACGATCTGCTCCCGCGCGGTGCGGACGTCCCCTCCGGGGAAGATGATGTTCTGACTCTCGAGGAGCTGCTGGAGCTGGTACGGGGAAACGCCGAGCTCGGCGAGGCGGGCGTTGTTGTACTCGACGAAGATCCGCTCCTCCTGAGCGCCGTAGATCTCAACCTTGGCGACCTCGGGAATCAATAGCAGCTCGTCACGCACGTCCTCGGCGACGTCCTCGAGCTCGGCGTAGCTGTAACCCTCTCCCGTCACGGTAACGATGGTTCCGAAGACGTCGCCGAACTCGTCGTTCACGAAGGGGCCGCGGATTCCCGTCGGCAGCTCGGGCATCGCATCCTCGACCTTGCGGCGGAGCTTGTCCCAGATGGGCCGCATGTTCGTGTAGCTTTCGAGCACGCTGACGATGAGGATCGAGACTCCGGTCTTCGACTCCGACTCGATGAAGTCGACTTCGGGCATCTCCTGAATCGCCTTTTCCAGCTTGTCGGTTACGAGAAGCTCCACCCGCTCGGGGCTGGCTCCGGGGAAATAGGTGATGACCTGCGCCGCGCGCACGATGAAGCCGGGGTCCTCGGCGCGAGGAAGGCTCAGGAAAGCCAGGATGCCCGCGGCGAAGACCACCGCGAGCGCCACGGCGGTGACGCGATTCTTCTCGATCGCAGCTCGGGTCAAGCTCATGGCGTCTCGACCGCTTCAACCCTCGAATCGCACGGTGAGCCCATCTTCGATCTGACTCACACCGGCGGTGACGACCCGGTCTCCGTTCTCGAGTCCTTCGAGGACTTCGAGACCCTCCCCGGTGAGCTCGCCGACGCTCACCGCGCGCCGGCGCACCACGCCCTTGCCATCGCCCTGGGCTTCCACCACGAAGACGAAACGTCCCGCGCGATCCTCGACGACGGCATGAGGCGGAAGGACGAAGAGCTTCCGAGAGTCCTGCGATCCAAAAGTAAAACTGACGCGCGCCGCCATACCGGCGCGCACGTCGGGCTCGGCATTGGTGAGCTGCACGCGGACGGGGAATGCGGTCGCGAGCGTCGTCGACATGACCCCCACCTCCACGACCTCCGCGGGAAACCGCCGTCCCGGAAGAGCATCGAAAGCGACCTCGACCGCGTCCCCCTGCCGCACCTCGCCGATGAGGCTCTCGGGGACAGGGACATCGACCTTGGGTCGCTCTCCCGACGTCAAAACCGCGATGGGCTTTCCCGCGTCTGCGTTCTCGTTCACCTCGACGGGTACTGCGGCGATCGAACCGGAGACGGGCGCCCGAAGCCTCGTGTAGGAGAGCTGGGAGCGAGCTTGCTCGACGCGCTGTATCGCGGCATCGATCTGAGCATTGGCGGACTCCGAGCGGGCACGCGCCGCATCGAGATCGCTGCGGGACGCGTTTCGGTTCTCGTAGAGTCCGCGCACGCGATCGTAGTCCGCCTCGGCCTGACGGGCCTGAGCCTCCGCCTGCGAGAGCGCCGCCTCCGCCTCCTGAAGCTGAAGCTGGTAGTCGGTGGGATCGAGCTCGGCGATGATCTGGCCAGGCTGCACCGAGTCTCCGGTTCGCACGAGCAGCCGCTCGATGTTTCCGCGCACGCGGAAGCTCAGCGTGGACTCGACCGCGGCCTGAGCGACCCCCGAGAACGAGCGAGCCCGCATCCCGCCGGTCGAGAACACCTCCATGGTGCGCACCGGCCGAAGAGGGTGCTCGGGCGACGCATCCTCGCGGCCGCAGGCGACCGCGGCCGCAATGGTGAGGAACACGAGCCAGTCATTGCGCATGATTCGCCTTCCCGTTCTCACTCTCGCCGCGGCGGGGCGACACCCTGATCGGCGAAGTAGGCATCCACCTGTCGAAAGAGCGCTTCAATCTCGTCGGGAGACTCGCGGGAGTAGAACTTCCCGAGCGACCGCTCGACCTCGAGCATGTCGATCAGAAAATCGTAGACGGCGTTCGCCGCCGCTTCCTCGGCGAGGACGGAGGCGTTTTGCGCGTCCAGCAGCTCGAGGATGGAGACCACACCCCGAGAGTAAGCGTCGGTGACGAGATCGAGGTTGTTGCCCGAGGCCTCGGCGGCGTCCCGGGCGAGCCCGATGCCGGCGTACGACGCGCCCACGGTGTGAAGGGAGGATCGAACCCGCTGTTCGATCCGCTCGCGAGTGGACTCTCTCTGGAAGCTTAGCTGTCCGAGGAGCTCCTCGTCCTGGCGGCGAACTGCGGGACGATAACCGCTCGTGAACAGCGGGAGCGACGCGGAGACGCCCAGGTTCCAGTTCGTGTCGTTCGGCGGCTCGAGCTCGAGCCCGGGAAAGAGCTGACCGAGCTCTGCGATGCCATTCCCGCCCGCTCCTCCACGAAACTGTCGTTCGACGCTCGCTCCAAAGAAGACGTCGGGCAGATAGAAAGCGCGATTCGAGGAGAGGAGCTTTCTCTCCTGGGCAGCGAGGGCCGCGTCGATAGCGAGAATCTCCGGGGACTGCTCGATCGCCACTCGCGCGAGAGCGCTCCGGGTGACATCGAAAATCTGGCGGCTCGATATGTAAGGATAGAAGAGCTCCCGAACGTAGAGGAAGACCGGGTCGTCGACGCCGGTCTCCTCGGTGACGAAGGGCTCTTCGAGCGGCCGGTGAAGCAGCCGGTTCACCGCGATCTCCGCCCGGTTCCGCTGGGCCGAGGCACGGATGACGGCATCCTGGTCGGCCGCGATCTGAGCCTGCCAGCGGTAGACGTCCGACGTGCTCGAGGTTCCGATCGCGACCCGAAGTTGCGCGAGCTCGAGGTTCGATCGCGTGAGAGCGAGGTTCTCCTTCTGAATGCGCTCGCTCGTGAGCCTGCGCATCACGTCGAGGTAGGTCGACGTCGCCTCCTGAACGACGTCCAGGCGAAAGCTCTGCTCCTCGAGTACGAGGGCGCGCTGGAGGTCTTCCTGGATCTTCTTGTTCGCCCAGGCGGAATCGGAGAAGAGGAGCTGGCTGAGCGACAGCCCCGGCGCGAGGCGCCTTTGCGCAATTCCCGTCGCCTCGGCCCGATCCCGATCGACGATCGCGCCTTCGACGACGAGCTCGAGCTCGGGCAGCAGAAAGGAGCGGGCGATGGGAATGTTCTCGGCCCCGGCAGCGACTTCTCGGGCAAAGGCCTGGACATCGCGGTTCACCGAGAGAGCCTCCTCGGCGACGAGAGCGAGGTTGAGCCGGCGAGCCGTCTGGGGTCTTTCGTCGTTCAAGAGCTCCGCCACCGTCTCGAGGGCAAAGCTCGGATAGACGTCGATCGCTCGAGCCGTCGACATGTTGATCACGAGCTCTTCGCGGTGAACGAAGTCGACGGAGAATGTCGCGGGATCGTCACCGAGGAGCGTCCTCTGAACGTTGAGCGCGACGCGTCGCGCCCGTCGGTCGAAGACGTCTTCGGTGAGGCTCATCAGGAACCCTCGCTCCACCTCGCTTCGTCCGAGCACGGAGAAGCTCGGAAGTCTCCGACCGATGAGTCCCGACGCGAGCTTCTCGAGCTCGCCCTCTTCGAGCTGCAGGAGGGGATCCACGTAGACTGCCTGGGCGTCCGGGGGAATGCGACCGAGCGCGGCTTCCGCGCGTCCCGAGACCTCGACCAGCATGAGGTCGATCTCGAGATCGGTCGCCGCCTCCTCGAGACGGCCTTCCACGCCGGGGATCGCTCGCAGCGCCGGCCCGTGGAGAAGGACGAGGCGCTCGAAATCCTCGAGCTCCCGGAAGACCTCGACGTTACGCTCGAACGTGATCGAGGACGCGAGGTAGCTGAGGTTGTGAACGCCGCTTCCCGCGCCGTCGACGGCTCGAGGAGCGTCCTGGATGCCCGCGTCGATGACGAAAGGAGCGATGACCGGCGTCGTCAGATTCGAGCGCCGGATCACCCGGTCCGACGCGATGATGCCCATGGCGAGCACCAGGTCGATGTCCGGGGAAGTCAGCAGTTCATCCAGAGCCGCGTCGACCCGGGCCACCGTCCAGTCCCCCACGATATGAGCTTCGGCGGGGAACTGAACCTCGAACTCGCCCCGCGTGAGATCGAGAATCTCGTTGCGAAACCGGGACTCCACTTCGTCGTTTCGCTCCCAGGGCCCGTCGATGACGACGCCGATACGGACGACCGGCACCTGCGCCCGAGCGAAGCCCGGGAGCATCCATAGGACGAGGCCACAGCGGAGGAGAGAACGCGACATGAAATGCGCCAGCATTCTAGACCGAGTCACCGCTCGAATCGAAGACCATGGACTCCCGGTCTGGACGCGCGTGGCATTTTGCCGCGCCATCATGATTGTTTTAAGCTCAAGGCCTTCTGTGCTTTCCCGCCGCGAGGCGAAAGGAGGAGGCCATGAAATCCAAGCACCGCTTCTTGTCGTGCGCGATCGCGGCGACGACGTGGACGGTCTCGATGTCCCTCGGAGCCGAGACGGAAGCCCCCACCAGGGCAATCGCGTCCAGCCAGGGAGAGGCCGATGAGCTCGGAATGGCGAAAGAGCTCGGCCCCGCCACCTGGGCCCGGTGTGCCGCGCAACTCTCGAATCCGAACGCCAGGGCCTACGAGCTTTCTCACGTGCGCTCCAACACCATGCCTCTCTCGCCGTTCGCGGGACCCCTCGAGCTGACCTATCTCCCGTCCGCGGGCGTTGCCGGGTCGAAACAGGCGTTCAACGCCGACGTCGTGAACGAGAATGCCAGCCCGGGACAGCAGGGCACGCAGATGGACGCGCTCGGGCATTTCGCCTACCTCGATGAGGCGTGGGATGGAACGTCCGCGTTCTCGATGGACGGCGCACACTATTACGGCGGATTGACACAGAAAGACGTCAAGCCGACGCCCGACTCGCCGCTCCTGAAGCTCGGGATGGAAAAGGTCCCGCCGATTGTAACCACGGCGATCCTGCTCGATGCGAAAAAGTACGTGGGCGGTGGTCAGGCGATGAACGCCGGCGAGGTGGTGACCTCACGGCACATCGAGGAGATGCTACGGGCCCAGGGACTCGGGGATCGGGGGATCCTGGCCGGCGACGTCGTGCTCGTGTACACGGGCTGGAGCGATCACTACAGAGATCCCGACACCGACAAGGTCTATTACAGCAAGGCTCCGGGGCTTTCGTACGACGCGGCGAAGTACCTCGGCGACCGGCGGGTCGTCGCCGCGGGGCTCGACACGCCGTTCGTCGACACGGTGGCCGAGGGGATGCTCCAGGGAAACGCACCGCCGCCGCCGGGAACGCCCGAGGGCCTGGCGTTTCCCATCCATCACTACTTCCTCACACAGGCGGGAATCCACACCCTCGAGAACCTCAAGCTCGACGAGCTGGCGCGGGACGGGGTCTCGACGTCCTGTACAATGGTGCTGCCCTTGCGGGAGAAGGGCAGCGGGGGATCGCCGATCCGCCCCGTCGCCATCGGGGTGCCGGGACAATAAAGCGGCCATCTCGTCGACGAAGGCTATCGCCTCGCGCATTCGCGACTCAACGATACTTGCCGGTCTTTAGCAGCGCCTTGACTTCGTCGTGGTTCCCGAGAAACGACACGTAGAACTCATTCGGCCGATCCTGAAAAATGAGTCGTAGCGACAGGGTAGCGCGACACTCGAACAGCTTGTTTCCCAGTTTGCCGATGCCCAAACCGCTGTGAACATGTGGTCGGCCGAATTTTTCCGTGAGCTCACACAACGCCAGCAGGCACTCGCTTCTTTCTTTCGTGGGGAGGTCTCGCAATCGCCGCACGACGCCGGGGTCGATCGCGAGAATCCTAGCCAAACATCTTCCTCAATTGTTCGGCGGTGACGGGGACGAGTTTCTTGGCGCGACGCAGCTTCTCGTATCGACTGTCAGTGGCCTCCTCCAAGGCCTCGACCTGCTCGGCGGTCGCCCCGTACTCGCGCTGAGCGTAGTCGGTCGATTCCACCTCGACCTTGCGCAGAGCGATGATGTCGGCCCCGCAAACGATGCCGATGTCTTCTCCTCGAGCCGCCGCCAAAAGCCACTTGCTGAGATTCTTCTTGGCGTCCGTAATCGTTAGAGTCTTCATATAGTCTTTATACAGTCTACAAACTGTATCGTCACGGAATCGTATCGTCAAGGAATCGCATCTTATGGGACGTCATCCACGCGCAAACGTAGCTAAATTTGCAGCCAACAATGCTCCGGCTCGATACCCAGAATGAGCGCGACCGATGACTTGACTCGATCGATCTCGTTCCCATTCAGCGAGCCGAGTTTCTGCACGAAACGACCGTGGCTGAGGGCTCTCAACTGAAAGCAGTCCACCGCCGATCTCTTTTTCAAGCCATGCCGAGTCTCGGGGTCGAGAGTCAGGAAGAATGGGTTCGTCTCCCAGCGGTCCTTCCACGCCGTAACCGGTACGACGATGGCGAGGCGCAGGTGCTTCTCATGCCCCGGGTTGAGCACCACCACCGGACGCGTCTTCCGAATCTCGTCACCAACCGCGGGGTCGAGGTTTACCAGGTAAAGGTCACCGGTCTTCAAAGTCTTCGGCCTCGATGGATTCGAAGACGTGCTCGGGCGCCTCCTCGCCGTAAGCTTCCATCGCCTCGCGGCACTTCATCTCTCGCAGCTTCCTCTTGTCCTCGCGGATCTTTGCCAAAATCGCTTCGCGCATGTACTCACTCTTGCTCTTGTAGTCGAAGATGGAGAAGACCGCCTCGATGAAATCGAGGTCTTTCTCTTCCAGTTGCACTTTCTGCACCTTCACGGCGGCATAGTACCACAGAATAACCCCAAAAAATGGGCCTATTATTTGGGTCTATCACTCGAGGCGGAGTGGGACCGGATCTCTTCAGCAGCGACGCGCCCCCGCGCGGGAGATTGCGATCGAGCTTGATTCGATCAGGGTTCGAGCTGAGAGGGCCAGCTCGTCACCAACGTGAGCGGGGAGGCGTTCTCGGACGGAAGCGAGTTGATGAGAAAACGACCGTCCGCCGCCACGTCGTATTGGAACAGGACGAAGTTCGGCGAAACGATGCGCGTCTGGAAGAGCTCGCGGGGCGCTTCCGCCGACTGGCGCTCCGGGTCGAACGTGACCGCCATCAGCTTTCTCTCGGGCGTGACGTAGTAGATGGTTCTGCCGTCGTGGCTCCAGCGGGGTTGCCCCCCTCCGCCGTTCGAGATCTGGAGCCGGGCGCCCGGCCCAGGGAAAGGCTGGACGATGATCTCGGCATAGATGCGGCCAGGGTTCAAGAAAGCGATCCAGTTGTCGTCAGGTGACAGTTGAGCCTCCGCGCCCGGGCCCATGGTGGTCACGACGCCATCGCTCGGAGAGAGGACGGCGAGCTCGGGAGGACCTTTGTCGAAGCTCATGAAGATGAGACGGTCATCGCGGGCCCGGTCGTTCGGGATCATCTTTCCGCCATGAATCAGGGAATGAGGAGGACGGGAGCCATCGGCGGGGACTTCGTTCAGCTCATAGGACTCACCGTCGAACGAAACGTAGACGATCCGGGAACCGTCGGCCGACCACACCGGCATCTCTTCGATTCCGCCTTCCGTCAGACGGCTGCTGACACCGCGGTCGAGATCGAAAATTCGAATGACGCGCTTACCGTTGCCGGAATCATCGGAGGTAACGGCGAGCCGCCGGCCACCGGGTGACAGCCGGGGATCCCGGTACCGCATCGCCGGGATTACAGCCATCTCGTTCCCCTCGGCGTCGAACCACTCGAGACGCGCCGGGTTGTCCGCAGCCGATTGAAACACCAGAACTCCGGTGTCGGAGACGGAGAATCCTGATCGGGAGAAAGCGAGGTCCTTCTCGAGCTCCTGCTCGCCGATGGGTGCCGGAAGTCCCGTCGGCTCCAAACGAACCGGATCGAACGGAAGGGCCATGAGCCGGCGATCCTGGACGAAGAGCAGGCGACCGGCGGCGTAGGAGACGTTCCCAGTGATCCCGGACGACACGAGCTTCGGCTCCTCGGCATCGAGCGAGCCGACATAGATTCCGCTTAGAAGCCGGTTTCCCGGAGCACTCCAGTCGAGGAAGAACAGGAAGTGCCTTCCGTCGGGAAGAAAGTGAGGCCATCGATGCGCATGGCCGCGATCCCCCGGAGGAATCGACGTGGCCGGCACCGGTTCCCCGCCTGTGGCGGAGATGCGGAGGAGCGGCCCCGCGGTGGCGGGCGAGAACACGATCACTTCGTCGCGGCTCCACGATCCTCCTCGACCAAACTGCGCGTCACAGAGCTCCCTGACCGCTCCGGTCGCAAGATCGATCGTCTTGAGCTTGCCCGCCCGGGTGAAGAAACCGATGCGACGGCTGTCGGGCGCCCAGAAAGGAAGCATGGCGTCTTCTGCCCCCGCGAGTTGTTGTGCTCCGACTCCAGAAAGCGTGCGCACCCACAAGGAGTATTTCTGTGCCGCATCCAGGGCGACGAAGGCGACGCGCGTTCCGTCTGGAGAGATGGCGAAGTCATCGTGCTCGAAAGCGACGCCGGGTGGAGGCAGCAATGAGGCGCGGACGGGCGGCGCGAGCTCGCGATCGCGCCGATTCGAGCCCAGGCCGACGACCCCGGCCACGCTAAGGAGCGAAAGGACGACTCCTATCAAGATCCACTCTCGTCGGGAGAGCTTCTTGGATCGGCTCGATGAAGCGACAGCGGGTTCGACGTGGTGCTCGAGCCAATCCAGCTGAATCCTCACGTCGTGTGCGGACTGCCAGCGCTCCTTGGGATCCTTCATGAGACAGGACCGCACGATGCGATCGAAGGCCTGCGGGACCGTCGGGGCGCGCTCGCTCAACGCGCGTGGTTCTTCTTTCAGTATGGCGGCGATCCAACCGGCCGGCGAGCGTCCCTCGAACGGATGCGTTCCCGCCGCCATCTCGTAGAGCATGAGGCCAAGGGCAAAGATGTCGGTGCGCGCGTCGGCATCTTTACCCTCGAACTGCTCCGGAGCCATGTACGGGACCGTGCCCACGACGGTTCCTTCCTTCGTGAGCGGCTGGCTCCTTGTCGGCGACACGGATGCATCCGAGACATCCACACCCTCCGGGACGCTCTCCCCCGCGTGCTTCGCCAGCCCGAAGTCGAGGAGCTTGGCCCCGGATCTCGTGAGCATGACGTTCCCGGGCTTGAGATCGCGGTGAACGATGCCGTGGAGGTGCGCCGTATGGAGGGCGCTCGCCACCTCGCGGCCGATGCGCAACAACTCGGTCAGCGAAAGGGGTCCGCGCTTCAATCGCGCGGCGAGGGTCTCTCCCTCCAGGTACTCCAGCACGAGATAGGCAACGCCGTCCTCCTGATCCACGTCGTAGAGCGAGCAGATGTTCGGATGATTGAAACGCGAGATGGCCCGAGCCTCGCGCTCGAATCGTTCCAGGGAAACCGGATCGTCGGACAGGTGACCCGGCAGGATCTTCAGCGCGACGGTGCGATCGAGCCGCGTGTCGCGAGCGCGATAAACCTCGCCCATACCACCGGCCCCGGCAGTACCCAGGATCTCGAAGGGTCCCAGCCGCGTGCCCACCGAGGGAGCCATTCGATCGATTATACGCCGCCGGCGTCGCGTCTCATTGGGGTAGCGCACCCCGTGATTCGTTATCCGTCGAAAACCCCGTCGCCTCGCTCGCTAGAACGGGCGAAATGCTTCCGCGGGGGTGTTTACCAGATCCGCGGCGGAGAGACCTGGATTCGCCGCCTGGTAATCCTCGACGATTCGGAAGCCGAGCGTATACCCGGTCCAGCGCGGAAGCCCACCCGTGCCGAAGAACCAGGCGTCGCGGTTGAAGCTCGTGCTGTCGAGCTCGGGGCGAGCTTGCTCGAGGTAGTGCTCGGTTTGATCGCGTGGAAACGCGTTGGACCAGGGCGGGACCGGAGCCCCCAGGAGCTCGATGGCAAAGTGATCCGCCAGGCCCTCCGAGACCATGCTTTGGAGGAGCGTGGACCCGTAACCGGGGCCTCGCCACCTCATATTGTGGTGGAGCTCGTGTGCGACGATCGGAGGCAGCCGATCCGACAGGACGTCGCCTAGCCCGGGAAACTGTGGGTCGATGTCGATCTGCATGGTGAATCCGTTAGGCGCGAATCCCCCGACCCCGTAGCCCGCGATGGCACGGTTTGCACTCGCCGAGACCGTGATCGAGAGCCGCCCAATGGCAAACAGGGACCCCGCTTGCTCCAGGGTCTGCTCCACCAGCTCGCGAATTTCCGCATGGTGCGCAGCCAGCAGACCTTGCGGATCGACGATGGATATGCTGGGTGGGCCGTTCGCCGGCGCTCGAGGGGCCGTTGGCGAGCTATCACCACACGAAACGAGCACAAGGAGTGATGCGGAAAGCGATAGCTTCTTCCGGGGACGAAATGCCATGAGACGGAGATCACGATACTGCAGTGTCCGTACGCGATCAAAAAAGAATCAATGGACCTGGAAATGCGCGATCCGCCGCAACGCTTATCCTCGCGACATCTCCGCACCGGCATCCACCCTGAGCTCTGTGTGACGTTCTATCGCATCGAAGTCGGAGTCGAGATGCAAGATCGGCACATCGGCGCTGATGGCGACGGCGGCGATGAGGCAATCCATCAACTTGCGGACCGTCTCTCCTTCGCGGCGACAATGACGATAGATAGAAGCCGCCTGCTCATAGTGCACCGGGGTCATGGGGAGGACCGCAGCGCGCGCCAGAAGTCGGCGGAGCCGATGCAAGTGGGCTTCGTCGCGTGCTCCTGCGAGAACCTCCATCCGAATTGCGTCGCAGGTCGCAACCTCTCCCGCCAGTAACCTATCGACGCGATTGCATACCGGTGAGTCGGTATTGCGGAGGAACTCAATCCATGCCGAGGTATCGACGAGGATCACGTCGTCCGGCTCTTGCGCATTTCCTCGAGATCACCATCCCAGCCCGAACCACGCAAACCGCGGGCTTCATCGACCGTGAGCGGTTCCGCCGCGAGCGTTCGCAGGGCGAAGTTCACCGCGTCGCGCTTGGTGGCCAACCGAAACCGTCTCATGACCTCGGCGCACGCTTCGTCGTCGATGTCAATGTTTGTGCGTGACATACACCAACAATACACCTGGGACCTGACGCTGGTCAAACTTCCTGGAACTTTTGGTCTCTTCTACCCTGTCGATGGCACAGGTTACGGGCTCTACGATTACTTGCGGTGTTTCAGAAGCCGCTCGTCAAAACCTGAAAGGCGTGTCCTTGTTGATGCGGACGCGAGCGAACTCTGGATGCGAATAAGTTTCGCTTACATCCCGACGAGGTTGGTCTGGATTTTCTCGTAGCCCATCTCCCGCGCTCGCAGGTCGAGAGCGATGGCCGCCATCTCGTCGACGTCGGGTATCGCCTCCGGCTCCTCGTCGAGCCGCACCACGTTGAGATAGAGTCGGCAGGCATCGCAGGCTCGTACCTCGATATGCGGGATCTCGGAGGCGGTAAAGACCACCATCTTTCCTTCGTCGGTCATCTGACACGCGGGACATTGCGAGCGCGAGGCTCGGCGCTCCTCGAAGCAGAGCGAGCAGGCGAGCCAGAGCGAACTCCCCTCGCCTTCGCCACGAAGACAGCCCACCTGAGGCGGAGCGTGGTCGTCGCGGCACGCGCCCTCGGTCTGGAGCAGCACGCGAGCGAAGAAGCTCTTCGGTGAGCTCCGCTCCTCTCCCGAACGATACATCTCGACGGCGTGGTACACCTCCACCTCGCTCGCCGCTTGCCTAAGAAGAGGCGGTCCGAACAACGAGACGACCTCGATGAGCTCCCGCGGCGTTCCCCCGCGGGCCTGGAGCGTCGCAACCTCCGCGTAGAAGTCGAGCGCTTCGGCCGCCTCGGGGAACCGCTTCGCCAAGCTCCGCGCACGCTCCGCGCGATGGAGAAAGCCTACCCCTTGGTCTCGCGGTACCACTTGGCGTGGTGGGACTCGGCCCACTCGCGGGTCACGAAGCCGCGCAGCATGCCTCGAAAAGCCCCGGGAATCGCGGCTGTCCCCATATAGACGTGAAGAATGATGCCGGCGATGGCGACGACCGCCATCGTGGGGTGAATCAGCACCGCGGCGAGCCTGAGGCCTCGGGGCATCCATTCGGGAAACCAGAGCACGGCCCCGCTCGCGAGAAGAAAAGCGGCTGACACCGACTGAATCCAGAAAAGGACCTTCTGTCCGGCATTGAAGCGGCCGGCCGGGGGGAGCGCTTTGTCTTCGTTCACGGCGAACCGATGAACGTTCGCGAGCCATTCGCGGTCTTCCGCCTCGATTCTCATGTCATGGGCCCAGTTGCGAAACATGATTCCGAGAGCCACGAAGAACAGCACTCCGCCCCAGGGGTGCCAGCCCCGAACGGTGACGCCGCCGCCGAGCACGTCCGAGATCCAGTAGAGTCGAGGGGACCAGAGAGCGAGGCCGCTGAGCGCGGCGTAGACGAACGCCATGGCCGAGAGCCAGTGCGCGGCCCGTTCGGCGAAGCTAAACCGCTCGATCGTCGCTGACTTTGGGTCCATAGCGCAGATAGTGAAAAAACGCCGCCAGGATACCCCCTACGAACACGGCGTTGCCAGCCCACTTGAGGGGACCCTTCCACAGGCGAACCGTCCAGGGGATCTCGGGGTCGCGCGGCAGCCCATAGCTTTCGGGCCGGCTCGCGTCTTCGAGCACGTAGATGACGTTCGTTCCTCCGACACCCGGCGGATTGTAGACGCCGGCAAGCGCCTTGCCTTCGGCCTGAAGCTCCGCGGCACGGTCCATAGCGATCTGCACGAGGTCACCCCTCTCACCGAAGCTCAAACAGTTCGTTGGGCAGGCCTTGATGCAGGCTGGCTCGAGTCCGACGCTGGTTCGGTCGGAGCAGAGGTTGCACTTGTAGACCTTCTGCGTAATCGGCGAGAGCCGTGGCACGTCGAACGGACACCCGGTGATGCAGTAGCCGCAGCCGATGCACTTGTCGTGATCGAAATCGACGATGCCGTTCTCGCGCCGGAAGATCGCCCCGGGCGCGGGGCAGGCCTCGAGGCAACCGGCTTCCACGCAATGCATGCACTGGTACTTGGCCATGTGCCACGCCAGGCCGCCGTCGTCTCGGGTCACCTCGTTGAACTTGATCAAGTTCCAGAAGTCGTGCCGAAGATCGGGAAGGGTCTGATAAGTCCCGTCGTAAGTGCCCAGGCCGAAGTCCTGATCGTTCCATTCCTGACAGGCGGCCTCGCAGGCCTTGCAGCCGATGCAGGTCGTCGTGTCGATGAGCTTCGCTACGATCATCAGACTTTTTCGAGATCGACGAGAAAGCCCTTGTACTCGGGGGTGCCCGAGTTCGGATCCAGCACCGAGGGCGTGAGGTTGTTGACGAGCGGTCCGCGTACGCGGCCGAGAAACCCCCAATGGATGGGAAGCCCGACTTGATAGACCGTCTGGCCCTGGACCTGGAGCGGCCGGATACGACGCGTAACCATCGCCGGGCCCTCGACCGCGCCTCTCGCCGAGGTGACGCGAACGAGATCGCCGCTTCCGATGTCCTTCTCGCGGGCGAGCTCCTCGGGAACTTCGACGAAGAAGCTCGACTGGAGAAGGGAGTTGGTTTTAACGTGCTTCGTCCAGTAATGGAAATGTTCGGTGAGGCGGTAGGTCAGCGCGACGTAAGGGTACGTCTCGCGGTCGCCCAGCGGATCGAGAGCGCCAGTGAAGACCGTGGCCAACGGGTTCGAGGAGACTTCGGGATGCATCGCGTTCGCGACGGGAGACTCCGCCGGCTCGTAATGCTCGGGAAAGGGTCCCTCGACGAAATCGGACGCGAAGAGCTTCGCGACGCCCTCGGGAAGCATGATGAACGAGCCGAGGGTATCGGGAGCCGCGTCGGCTTTGAAATCGGGAACATCGCCGCGGTACCGGCCATTCTCCCAGTGTATCGGTGCCCTCGTCGGGTCCCAGGGATTGCCATCGCGGTCCGCCGAGGCACGGTTATAAAGGATGCGGCGGTTCGCCGGCCAGCTCCAGCTCCAGTTGGCGAAGAGGCCGAGCCCGGTGGGATCGTCCTGGCCCCTTCTCGCCATGAGATTTCCCTCGTCGGTGTAGGAGCCGGAGTATAACCAGTTACCGCACCGCGTCGTACCGTCGTCCCGGAGCTCACCGAATCCCGCGACCTGCCGACCGCTCGTGAGGGATTGGCCGTTGATCTCCCGGGCGACCTCTTCGAGATCCGGCGAAGTGGGATTGCCGTAGCTCCAGGCGATCGCCCGGAGAGGCTCGGGAGCCGCGCCACCTTCTCGCTCATAGAGCGCGCGGATCTCGAGAAAGAGCCGCGCGATGATCTCCTGATCGGGCTTGGCGTCACCGGGAGGTGGGAGGGCGGCCCGCTTCCACTGGAGCCACCTCGATGAGTTCACGAACGTGCCGTCCTTTTCCGCGAAACAGGCGGCAGGAAGCAGGAAGACCTCGGTAGAGACGTCCTTTTCCTCAGGGGCACCGGGATAGTACTCGCCGGCGAGCGTTCTCGCCTTCCAGAACGCCGCCGTCTCCGTCTCGAAGTTGTCGACGACAAAGAGCCACTTCAGCTTCGAGAGAGCGTTCAGCATCTTGGGAGAGTTCGGGCCATTGGCGACCGGGTTCATGCCGAAGGCGACCATCCCCTCGAGCTGCCCCTGCGACATGCGGTCGAAGAAGAAGCCCCATCCGTAGTTGTCGTTCTCGCCGACCTTGGGCAGATAATCGTAACCAAAGTCGTTGGCCTGAGTCCCGCCGTCCCCGTAATAGGCCTTCAAGAGGCTCACGAGAAACTTCGGGGTATTGCTCCAGTAGTTGAGGGAGTCGGGACGAAGGGGCGCGGGGGAGTTCGCGGCGGCATATTCGGAGAGCGACTTCCAATCGGCGCGCGGCACTTTGAGATACCCGGGAAGCATGTTCCAGGCTCCCATGTCGGTCGCTCCCTGGATGTTCGAATGCCCGCGTTGCGCGTTGACGCCGCCACCGGGAACGCCGATGTTGCCGAGAAGGAGTTGCACCATGGCCGCCGCATGGATGAGCTGGACCGAGTGGCTGCTCTGCGTCCAGCCCAGTGCATACAAGATGGTGCCCGCTCGGCCCGCGCGGCCGGTCGAGCAGATGATTTCCGCCGCGCGCTCGAACTCGGATTGGTTGCAACCACAGATCGCGGCCACCCGCTCGGACGTGTAGCGAGCGAAATGGGCCTTGAGCAGCTGGAACACCGAGCGCGGGTGCTCGAGCGTCGGGTCGACGGAGGCAAAGCCCCGCGGATCGCGCTGATACTGCCACGTCGACTTGTCGTACGCTCCTTGAGCTTCGTCCCAGCCGGAGAAGTGACCGTTCTCGAAAGAGAACTCGTCGCTCACGAGAAAAGACGCGTTGGTGTGCTGCGCGACGTAGTCATGGTGGTAGAGCCCGCGGTCGAGCGCGTAGTGGATGAGACCGCCGAGAAAGGCGATGTCGCTTCCGGCCCGGATGGGTACGTAGACATCGGAGACGGCCGCGGTGCGGTTGAAGCGCGGATCGACGCAGACGAGCTTCGCTTTACGGTGGCGCTTCGCCTCGATGACGAATCGAAATCCGACGGGATGGTTCTCCGCGGGGTTGCCGCCCATGACGAGGACGACGTCGGAGTTGGCCACGTCCGTCCAGCCGTTGGTCATGGCTCCTCGGCCGAATGTGGCGGCCAGACTGGCCACCGTGGGGCCATGTCAAAGACGGGCCTGATTCTCGTAAGTAAGGATCCCGAGACCGAAGCGGAACTTGCCCAGGAGGTAGTTGATCTCGTTCGTGTCGGTGCAGCCGCCGATGAGAGCGACGTTCGCCAGACGGTTGACGGTGCGACCGCTCTCGTCCTTCTCCTCGAAGCCACGATCGCGGGTATCCTTGATGAGCCGTGCCATCCGCTGGATGGCTTCGTCCCACGAGATCGGCGTCCAATCGGAAGCACCGCTGGCACGATAGAGCGGTCGGGTGAGACGGCGATCGTTCACCACGTACTGCTTGAGCGAAATGCCCTTGGGGCAGAGAGTGCCCCGGTTGATAGGACTTTCGGTATCGCCCTCGATGTGTACGACCGTCGGCTCTACGTTCTTTGCCCCGTCACCGAGCGTGTGGATTACGACGCTGCACCCGACGGCGCAATAGGGGCAAACGCTCCGGGTCTCCGTGGTGCGGGCGATCTTGAGCTCTCGAGCCCGCACCGAAGCGGCGGCCAAATCGAATCCGAACGCGCTCGTGGCGAACGTCACGCCACCGATCCGGAAAAACTGCCTCCGGGTAAGCTCGATGCTCATCGGCCCTCGTAAGATTCCTACCATGGGGGATCGACCCTGTCAATGAATGACGCTTTTGCTAAACTCGCCCCTATGCGGTGGTCGATCGTTTTACTCGGGTTGTCGCTGGCCTGCTCCGGAGAGAAAGCGACCTTTCGGGACGGCGTTCCGCTCAACGTCCTCTTCGACGAGCGACACGGCCTCGCGGGCGGCGAGCCGGTGCGCTTTCACGATTTCGACGTGGGCGAAGTCATTTCGGTGGACATACGCGAAGCACGGGTGCGGGCCGTGCTCTCGATCGAGCGCGAAGTCTTGGAGCAGCTCACCGAGGCCACCACGTTCCTGGTCGATGAGGACAGCGCCGGGCTATTTCTGCAAACGTACGTTCTCGACCCCGACGCGCCGCGCCTCGAGGAAGGCGCGACCGTCGAGGGCACCGATTCTTCGCTGGAGCTCGCGATGAAGCGGGCGCGAACGAGTGTGGGCACGCTCCTCGACTGGCAGGACGAAGATCAGGCCGAGCTCGAACGACGTCTGAAAGAGCTGCAGGAGACGCTGAGCCAGCTCGGCGAGGACGCCTCGGAGGAGGCCAAGAAGCTGGCGGAAGAGCTCGAGCGGGGCATCGACCGGCTTTCGAAAGAGCTCGAAAAAGCGGGACGCTCCGAAGAGGCCGAGAAGATCCGAAAGAAGCTCGAGGAGCTACGCAAACGCTTCGAGTAGAAGCTCATGGATTTGGAGAAATGGATCCCCTATCTCTGGATCCCGCCCCTCTCGCTGGTGCTCTTGCTGGCACTTCTGGCCTACTGCGGGCGTTGAGGCTCGCTCGCGTCGTTAGCCTCCAACTGGAGCTTTGCGTCAGTACTCGAGAACGGAAAGCTCGGGAACGCGGCGGAACTCGCGAACGTTTGCGGTTACCAGAGCCGCCCCGTCGATTACGGCTGCCGTCGCGATCAAGAGATCCATGGCGCCAATTCTCTGTCCCGCTCGTTCCAGCCGAGCGAGCAACTGCCCGTAGACGAATGGGAATCGACCGTTGGGATAAAAGATCGTGAAACCCTGACAGAGCCTCTCGACTCTTTCCCGCTCCTTGACCGGGTCCCTCGACAATTCCGCGCCTGCGTGAAGCTCACAAACCGCGTGCACGCTGGCAACGAGCGCCTCGCTCTCGACGCTCCGGAGAAACGCGCTGCCCCGACCCTCCTTCTCGCGAGCGGATTCGCGGAGCAGGTCCACGAGAAACGTGGTATCGAGATGGATCAAAGCTTCGGTGCTTTGGCGGGATGCCGCCGACGGGCCTTGATCTGGGCTTCGATGGCATCGAGTGCATCCTCACTCATGCGAAGCCGCTCCACGATGCGGCGAAGATCCCGACCCGTTCGCCGACGCCCGAGCTCATCCTTGATCACTTCCGAGAAGGATTTCCCCGGGGTCTTGTACCGGGAGAGGACCTCGTATGCCTCGAGATCGATGGTGATCGTCTTGACAGCCATGCACTTATCGTGCACTTATCCAGCATGCGCTGTCAAGCCATCTTGATTTCGGTCAATCCTACCCGCGCCCCGCAGCGTCACCTTCCCTTGAAATTGGGAGTCATCTTCTCGAGAAGCGCGTTCAGGCCCTCGCGGGCGTCCTCGGAGCGAAAGCAGGCCAGCTGGGCGTGTTGTTCGAGCTCGAGCACTTCCTCGAGCGTCGCGTCCTCCGCACGCGCGAGGGTTTGTTTGGCCCAGCGAATCGATACCGGAGCCGCGTCCCGAAACTCCCTTGCCTTCTGAAGCGCTCGCGCCTGGAGCTCGTCGGGGGACACGACCCAGTTGACGAGGCCGAGGGAAAGGGCCTCTTCCGCCGGGACGAGCCGCCCGGAGAAGACGAGATCTCGAGCCACCGCCGAACCCGCGATTCGTGTGAGGAAGTAGCTCACCCCCCAGTCCGGATG
>DASPGQ010000419.1 GCA_035620555.1 Vicinamibacteria bacterium | reverse complement strand
GGGTCGGGTTCGCACGAGTCGCGCGAACGCCCGCCTCGCCGACAGCGTGAAGCTGAACGTTTCGGTAAAAACTCTCGACGAAGCGCTCGGCGGGCATCTCGCCGAGACGAAACCCGTTCTGATCGCGCTCTCGAACCTCGCGTCCCTTACGCTCGTCCGCGAGCGCCCCGCGGGGACCATCGCGTTCGTCGATCCCGCGTTCGAGCTATACATCGACCTCGGCGCACACGTTGACATCGAATCGGAGCGCAAGCGAATCGACAAGGAAATTGCCGAGGCGCAGAAAAAGCTCGAGCAGGTCGAAAAGAAGCTCCAGAACCCCAAATTTCTCGCGGGGGCCAAACCAGAGGTCGTCGAAGCCCAGCGTCAAAAGGACGAGGAGCTCCGGGAGATCATCGGCAAGCTCGGGAACCTGAAACGCGAGCTCTCGGGAATCGGCACCTGATCTGGCTAGCGGTCAGGCTTTCGTCAGGGTGATCGTCGCCTTCTCTCCTTCGATCTCCACTTCCCGCGTCGTGCCGCCGTCCAGGCCATCGGTCGACAGGTCGAGACAAAGGGTCTCCTTCATCAGGTGCTCTCGATGCTTCTCGAGAATGCGGCGGAGTGACTCGCCTCCCACGATGGCGAGACGGATGCGCTGCGTGTATTCGAGACCTAGATCCTTGCGGAAGGTCTGGATGCGATTCAGGAGCTCGCGGTACTTCCCTTCTTCCAGGAGCTCTGGGGTGAGCTCGGTCTCGAGGACGACCACCGCGGTCTCGTCACCGGCCGCCGCGTAACCCGGCTTCGCCTGCACCACGACCTCGACGTCTTCCAAGCCGAGTGTGACTCCTTCGATCGTCGCCTCGCCATCTGCCAGAAGCTTCGCCCGGAGCGCGCTTCCATCGGCCTCGGCGAGAGCCCTCTTGAGATCGGGCATCTTCTTCCCCACCTTGGGTCCGAGAGAACGGAAGTTCGGCTTCACGCGGTACTCCACGTGCTCTTCGGCGCCGTGGACGAAGCGCACCTCGTGGACGTTCAGCTCTTCGGCAATGAGATCCGCGTATTGGCGTACGCGCTCGTCGAGATCCGCATGCGACAGTGTAATCTCCGCCTTCGCCAGTGGCTGCCGAACCTTGAGACGGTTGTCGGTGCGAACTCTCAGCCCCAGCGAGACGATGTCGCGAACCACCGCCATCTCTTCGTTGAGTCTCCGGTCGATGCGCCTCGTATCGGGCTCGGGGTAATCCGCAAGATGCACGCTCTCCGGCGCGCGCTCTCCGAGCTGACGGCGAATCAGGTTCTGGTACATGTCCTCGGTCATGAAGGGCACGAAGGGCGCCGCGAGCTGAGAGAGCGTCACCAGCACTTCGTACAACGTCGCATAGGCGTCGATCTTGTCGGGCTCGCGCCCCGAGGCCCAGAAGCGGCTTCGACTCCGCCTCAGGTACCAGTTGGAGAGGGCGTCGACGAAGTCCGTCAGTTTGCGCGCGGCTTCGTACGTCCGATATTGATCGAGATCGGCAATCAAATCGTCATTGAGCTTCGAGAGCTCGGAGAGGATCCAGCGATCGAGGAACGGCCGATCGACCGGATGCCGGCCGCGATCCTGCTCGGGATCGAAGTCGTCGATCGAGGCGTAGATCGTGAAGAACGAATAGACGTTGCGGAGCTTGATGGGAAACTCTTTCTGCAACGCACGGACGTTGCCCAGAGAAAGACGCTTCGCGTTCCAGGGAGGATTCCCCGCGAGAAAGAACCATCGGAACGCGTCGGCTCCGGGCGCGGGTGTAGCCGGGTCTTCGATGGTGACCCTCTGTTCGTCGGGAAGCCTGGGAACGTCGGCGGGAATGAGCTTCATTCCCTTCTCCGCCGCTCGGAGGCCGAGCTCCGAGAGCACCTGTTTCCGTACTACCGCGACACGCCTCGGTAGCCCCTTCGAGGCAAAGAGCTGCAGCTCCCGTCGGTGGTCAGGAGCGCCGGGACGATAAAGCTGCACTCGGGCGCCGTCACGGAGGTCGAGCCCCTCGAGGTCCTCTCGGGCGATGAGGACTTTGCCCTCTTGAGCCTCGTCGGATTCCACCACGGCAAAGTCCATCGCAACCTTCTCGAGAATGACCTCGGGCGGCGTGTAGTTCCCCTTGGATTTCGATTCTTTTTTACCCTCGCGATCGTTGACATGGCCGAGCACGATGCAGGTCTCGTAGGGGTGGGGGTAGGGTCGGTCGAAGACCAGAGTCGAAATCATGAGAAGCGAGTAGAACCAGCCGCGGGTCTGGTCGATCGCCTCGACGATGAAGTCCGCGGGGAACATCTCGTCGAAGATCTCTTTTCCCGTGTGCGGATAACCCCACTGCGCGAAGGGCATGCTTCCCGAATCGAACCAGCAGTCGATGACCTCGGGAACGCGCCGGTAGGTCCCTTCTTCCCCCGGCTCCTCGAAGGTCACGTCGTCGATCCAGGGCTTGTGGACGATGAGATGCTCGGAGAGATCGGGGTTCTTCTTCTTGGCTTCCGCGAAAGAGGCGAAGGCGTTCGGGTTCTTCTTCAAGATTTCCGCCACCGAGCGCGGAGCGACCATGCGTCCGGTGACGTCGTTCACCCAGATGTTGAGAGGCGTTCCCCAGTAGCGCTCTCGCGAAAGAGCCCAATCCACGTTGTTGGCGAGAAAGTCCCCGAAACGGCCTTCTTTGATGTGCTCGGGAATCCAGTTTACGGCGCGGTTGTTGGCGATGGCGGAGTCGATGAGAGCCGTGGTGCGGATGAACCACGCGGGGCGGGCAAATTGGATGAGCGGATCGTCGTCGGCACGCCAGCAAAAGGGATATTCGTGCCGGTAGGTCTCCTGATGCACGAGCAGGCCGCTGTCTTTGAGATGACGAACGATGTCCTTGTCGGCATCCTTGACCCACTTGCCGCTCAGGCTCGGAACTTCGTCGGTGAACTTGCCGTCTGGACCGATGGCGCACAGAAGCGGCACCGACGCGGGGTCTTCGTATTGCGCCACGACCTCGCGGTGGAGGTCGTGATCGACCTCGCCGAACGCCGGCGCTTCGTGCACGAGCCCCGTTCCTTGATCCAGCTCGACGAAGTCCGCGGCGAGAACCTTCCAGAAGAGCGGCGTCATCTCCCCGCTCTTCGTTCGCGCCTGCTCGTTCCCCAGGCGATCGAAATAGTCGGCGAAGGGCGGCCGGTAGCGTTTCTCGAGAAGCGCTTCACCTTTCAGCTCGCGGACGACGGGAAGCTCCCGCCCGAGCTTCGCGCCGATTGCCTCTCGCAGCGCGGCGGCCACGACGAGCTTGCGCCCCGAATCCTCGACGACGACGTAGTCGATGTCTGGCTTCACCGCCGCGTACATGTTGGATGGAAGCGTCCAGGGAGTCGTCGTCCACACGAGGAGAGACGTGTCGGGCTCGTCGACGAGAGGAAACGCCACGTAGACCGAAGGATCGTCCACGGTCTTGTAGCCGAGCCCGACCTCGGCCGAGGAAAGGGCGGTTCCTCCCTGCGCCCACCACCAGACTACCTTGTGACCCTGATACAAGAGGTTCTGATCGAACAGCTCCGACAGGGCCCACCACACGCTCTCGACGTAGCTCTTGTGATACGTCACGTAGGCCTCGTCGAGATCGACCCAGTGGCCCATCTGCTCCGTCATCCGCTCCCAGTCGCGGGTGTAGCGGAACACCGACTCCATGCACTTCTTGATGAAGGCTTCCACGCCATAGGCTTCGATCTCGGCCTTGCCGTGGATACCGAGCTCCTTTTCGACCTCGACCTCGACGGGAAGCCCATGCGTGTCCCACCCCGCCTTGCGGGGCACGTAATAGCCCCGCATCGCGCGGTAGCGGGGGAAGATGTCTTTGAAGACGCGGGTCAGAGCGTGACCGTTATGGGGTTTACCGTTGGCGGTCGGCGGACCGTCGTGCCAGACGAACCACTCCTTGCCCTGGCGCTGCTCGATGCTCTTCTCGAAGATGCGACGCTCTTTCCAGATAGCGCGGATCGCCTCTTCGCTCGCGGGGAAATCGACGATGGCATCGGCCTTGAGAAAGCGAGGGTCGTTGGTCATTTGGGAAAAGAATATCCGCTCGGCAGGAGAAAGTGTATTCAGTCGAGAGCACGCTTCTCCAGGAGCTCCTTGCGAAAGTCGTCGATGAGCTGGGCGAGGTAGCGGTCGAGATCGGGAGACTCTTGGCGAAGGCTCTCCGCTTCGCGCAGGCCGCTCTCCGCCCCCGAAACGTCTCCGGTGAAGTACTTCAGAGAAGCCAGGATGAAGACATTTTGCTTCGTTCGCGGAAGTCGCTTCGAGGTCTCCAGCGCGGCGCGCCTCGCCGCGGTTGCCTCGGACTCGAGCCCGGCGAGCTCGAGATGGTATCCCTGGATGCGCCGGAACTCGCACCAGAACTCGTCGTCCCTTTCGAGGATCTTGTAAACCCGCTCGGCGATGGGGAGCCGCACGGTCATGGGAATCCCGTAATAAGGTAGGACGTCACCCTCGATGTTCGCTTCTCGCTCGAGCATCGCGGCGAGGGCCTTCACCTTGTCGTCGGGGATTTCCTCGAAATCCCCCATGTAGGCCGTCAGGTGGCATTTCCGGCAGGTGTAGAGAAATTTGTCGGTGGTGGCCGGCCAGAAGACGTACTGGAACCGTGACCGGTCCTGGAAGACATAGGTGCCGTAGCTGGCCGGAACCTGAAAGACGTTGGTCGCCCCGCAAACGGGACAGGTGACCTCGACGTCCACCCAGGTGGTCGCATGGGCCATCGGGGCCACGAGGAGCAGCAGTAGCACGACCAGCGCTCGGACTCTCACAAGCCCATCATAGTACGTCGTGGGTCTGGCCTCTCCAACTGGGAGCCGAAGCTCATCCGACAGCGCCACGACGTCAGTCGCTCGATTCTCGAAACGACCCTGCAGCGATACCCAGGTGCCGCAGCTTTTGCTGGAGGTTTTGCCGGTGGAGACCGAGAGCGCTCGCCGCTCGGGAGACGTTGCCCCTGTGTTTCTGCAAAGCCTTCGTGAGGATGTCTCTTTCGAACCGCTCGACGACCCTCTGCTTGGCGGTCTGGAAGTCGTCTCCTGGATCCCATGCGGTCGAAGCCACGGGCTCTGCCCCGCCTCCTACCACCTCGTGCGGCAGGTCGGCCGAGCGCACGATTCCGTCGCGGCAAAAGATCGAGGCGCGCTCCACCGCGTTTCGAAGCTCGCGCACGTTTCCGGGCCAGTCGTAAGCGCGAAGGCTCGCCACGGCGTCGGGGCCGAGCTCGAGCTTGCCGTTTCCGAAGCTCGCGAGAAAGTGCCGCGCCAGGAGCGTGATATCAGAATTGCGCTCGCGAAGAGGAGGCACCGGGATCTCGATCACTCTTAGCCGAAACAGCAGGTCATCACGAAACCTTCCTTGTTCCACGCGCTCTTTCAGATCGCGATGCGTGGCCGCGACGACGCGAACTCTGACCCGGACGGATCGTCCACCGCCGAGCGGCTCGACCTCGCCCTCCTGCAGAGCACGGAGAAGCTTGGCCTGGGCGTCGAGCGTCATGTCACCGATCTCGTCGAGAAAGAGCGTGCCGCCGTGTGCTTCCTGAAATTTGCCCGCCCGATCGCGAAGCGCCCCGGTGAAGGCGCCGCGACGGTGGCCGAAGAGCTCGCTCTCCACCAGGCTCTCGGGAATAGCCGCACAGTTCACGGTCACGAAAGGGCCTCGTGACACGACGGAAAGTGCATGGATTCGCTGCGCCACGAGCTCTTTTCCCGTGCCACTCTCGCCGGTGACGAGCACCGTCGCTCTCGACGGCGCCACACGGTCGATGGCATCGAGCAGTCGAGCCATCGCATCCGATTCACCCACGATCTGACCCGTTCCCCGGAGGCGGCGCACTTCGTTCTCGAGGCTCCAGTTCTCGCGTTTCAGCAGGCTCTGCTCGAGGGTCTTTTTGACGACGTGGCGGAGCGCGTCGATCTCGTAGGGCTTGGCTACGAAATCCTCGGCACCCGCTTTGACCGCGTCGATCGCGGTCTTCAATCCGGCGTCGGCGGTCACGACGACGACGGGCGGAGGCGCCGGAAGCTTCTGGATCTCCCCGAGTGCCGCCATGCCGTCCATCTCCGGCATGCGCAGGTCGAGCAGCACGAGATCGAAGGCCTCGCGAGCGAGTGCTTGCAGGCAGTCGGCACCGCTCTCACATTCGGTGAAGTCGTAGCTGGAGCTACCGAGGGCGCGCATAGCGCCACGTCGAGCAGCGGACTCGTCGTCACAGACGAGAACGTGCGGTTTTTGTCGAGTCATACCACGATCCTGAAGACGATGTGGTCCGGTTCGTTGACGAGCTCGATCACTCCACCGAGCTCCTTGACTCTCCGCCCAACGAGGGCCAGCCCGAGACCCGTGCCTCCCTCGCCGGATACGAAGGGTTCGAACAAGCGCGCGGCGACGGTCTGCTCCATCGGCGCTCCTTCGTTCTCGCACTCGAACTTCACCGCTTCACCATCGCTTCCCAGTCGGAGTCGTACCGTCGATCCGTCGGGAGCGTGACGGATGGCGTTCAACATGAGATTGAATACGACCGTTTGCCAGGTGGCCGGGGTTCCGGGCGCCTCGCCGTCGGCACCGACCGCTCCACGATCGATCGAAATGCCTCGTCGACGGGCCTCGTGATCGAGAACATAGGCTGCGGCCTCGATGACGTCGGAAAGCCTCGTCCTCTCCGCGTCTGGTCCCGGCCGAGCGAAATCGAGCACCTCCCGAGCGACACCGTTCAAGCGGTCCACCTGCTCGACGATAACGCTCAAGTCCTTGGCCTGCTCGCTCTCGGGATCGTCCCGCGCGAGCTCCTCTCGAACCGTCTGCGCCAGCGCCTTCATGGAGGAAAGGGGGTTCTTGAGCTCGTGGGCCAGCGACGCCGATACCATCCCGAGCATGGAAAGCCGTTCCTGCTCGGCCTGCCTTCGCTCCCACGCCAGGCGGGCCTCCAAGAGGCGCCGGATCTCGACCGCCGCGCCAAGCTGATTCAGCACGAGCTGGATGCTTTCCATCTCGCCGTCCTCGTAGCCTCCGCCAACCGCGCTGGAAGCGATGACGAGAACCGCTTCGAGACTTTCGGAAACGCGAACGGGAAACACGGCGTGCAGCTCGCTCGAGACGAGCGCGTCGGCAAGCTCGATGGAAGGCGCGTGCAGACGGTTGAACGCCGCGGTGTCGGAATCGGCGAAGTACGACCAGAACAAGGAAGCTTTCGCATCCGCCGCTCTCGCGAAATGGACGTCGGCGCCCGTCCACTCGCTCACCCTACTGGCCACCCGCCGCTTGAGCTCTTCTTCCGAAAGGTCGAGATCTTGCAGCTCCTGGGTCAACTGAGCGACTTGTCCCGGCGAAATACTGCGCCCGAGCAAGCGCGCCATCCGGGGCGACCGGCGAGACGCCCACCGGGTGACCGGGTCGAAGAAAAGGCCAGCGAGCACGCCGAGGAATAAGCCCCAGGCAAGAACACGGTGGAAAACCGGATCGCCGGAAGCACCGAGCACAGGACCGGCCACGAGGATCAGGAGCAAGAGAATCAGGATGCTCGCGAAATGGCGCAGGCTGCGATTGGACACCGACAGGCTCAGCAAGTTGTAGCG
>DASPGQ010000418.1 GCA_035620555.1 Vicinamibacteria bacterium | reverse complement strand
CGGTTTTGCAAATCATGGTTTTGGCGATTCCGATCCGAGTCGTGACCACCGCGCTCGGTGCTATCTGTGCCGGCTTCAAGCAGGTGCAATGCGGAACCTATGCCGACGACATCGGATTCAATTTGATAAAGCTCCTCCTGGCCGTTGCCCTCCTGGTTCTTGGTTTCGGTATCACCGGATTGGCGATCGGCTACGTGTTGGCCGCGATCGGATCCGTGTCGATTGCTTTCGCCTTCGCCAATCGGCTGTTTCCGTCCTCGCGCCGACGGGATGCGAAACGGGAATTGAGGGCTCTTTTTGCCTTCTCGGTGCCCCTCTATTTCCAACGGCTCTTGAATCGCTTCGGGAGACACGTGGAGACGCTCTTCCTGGGATATTTCGGGGTGATGCGAGATGTTGGCATCTATGGCGCCATCCTGCCCTTGAGCGCGATTGGCAACATGGCATTCGATTCGATCCGTACGATCTCGGCGCCAATCATCTCAGAGCTCCACAGCACGGGATCATCGGACGAGCTCAAACGCTTCTATCAAGTGACCTCCAAATGGGCTTTGACCATCAATCTCCCGATTTTTGCGACCATCGTCCTCTTCGCCGAGACTCTGTTGTCGATCTTCGGCTCGGAGTTCACCGCCGGCGCGAACGGGTTGATCATCCTTGCCGCCGGGGCGATGTTCAACGTCAGTACCGGCGTTTGCGGAACCGTCATCAACATGACGGGATACTCACGACTGGGGCTTCTGAACTCGATCGTCTATCTGGTCAGTACCATCGGGTTGGCGGTCCTGCTGGTACCGAAGTTCCAATTGGTGGGCGCAGCGCTGGCGGGAACCATCACGATCGTCATCAACAACACGTTGCGACTATTCCAAGTGTTTTTCCTCTTCGACGGGCTGTTGCCCTTCGGCAAACCGACCCTGAAACCGATCGTCGCCATCCTTGTCGCCGGCAGCCTGACGGCCTACCTCCAGCATGGCTTTTGGACCGACCAACCCATGGCGCAGCTCCTTCTGATGGGTCCACTCCTGTGCCTCGCCTACGGAATCCTCCTGATCGCCATGAGATTGTCCGAGGACGACCGCGTGATCCTGAAGAAGATCGCGACCCGTTTGGGGTTCTAGCTTGAATCCGAGAGTTACGGCGGTGCCCTTCTCCCCCCTGGAGAGGAGAAGGGCCTGCCGAGGGGCCGAGTGGTCAGGCGTGGTCCCGGCGCAAATCCTAAATCCAAACCTCCCGGCGCGAAGGAGCTTCGGGTCGGCACGCGCAGACGCATTGACGTCTCCAGACCCGAGACGAACCGAAGTTTTGCAACGATCGTGCCATGCCATCAGAATGCTGCTATCTGCTGCAAACAATCAGACTACGGACCTCGCGGTCCGCAAACCGCGCCTTCGGTGTGTAAGCGATCCCGACAGGTGCCACACGTCCAATAGGAACCGTCTCAATGGAAATCATTCACGCTCAAGGGTTTCTGAATTCGCGTCCGGTCGTCAGCGATTCCGACGCCGATGTGCTAAAGTTCGGTGATCGACGGATATGAGCCGGCAGGACATTCTCGAAGTCACCGCCGAGGGCTCAATCGAACGTGAGCTGTTCGAGCGGATCGACCTCGACCGGCTTCCCCGGCATATCGCGGTCATCATGGACGGTAACGGGCGCTGGGCACACCGGCGCGAGCTTCCCCGGGTGGAGGGCCATCTGGCCGGCATCGCATCGGTACGCGAGGCCGTCGAAACTTGCGCGCGACTTGACCTGTCGGTTCTCACTCTCTATGCATTCTCGGTCGAGAACTGGAAGCGGCCGAAGAGCGAGGTCGAGGTCCTGATGAAGCTTCTCAAGCAGTACCTGCATCTCGAGCTTCCCACATTGATGGCGAACGACGTCCGGTTTCGAGTGCTTGGCCGATTGCAGAACCTCCCCTCCGATGTCGTAGAAGAGCTTCACAACGGAATGGAGATGACTCGGAACAATCGCGGGCTTCTCTTCAACGTGGCTCTCAACTACGGTGGCCGCGCCGAGATCGTCGACGCCTGTCAGGCCATCGTCGACGAGGCCGTCGAGCGCGGCGAAGCCCCCCGGGTCGACGAAACCCTCCTCGCAGCGAAGCTCTACACTGCCGGAATCGCCGATCCGGACCTTCTGATCCGAACGAGCGGTGAGATGCGTGTCTCGAACTTTCTTCTCTGGCAAATCGCCTATGCCGAGATATGGGTGACGGAAACCCTCTGGCCAGACTTCCGGAAGCGCGACCTCTTCGAAGCCATCATCGCCTTCCAGAAACGAGAGCGGCGCTACGGAGGGATCGCGGCCCGCAGCACGGCCTGATTCGCCACGACCCATTCGAGCGATGACTCGAATTCTGACCGCTGCCATCGGTGTTCCTCTGCTGCTTGTCATCATCCTGGCAGGCTCCGCCACATTGTTCGTTGCGCTGGTTCTCGGCGTCGCACTCGCTGCCTATCGGGAGCTCGCGCGGCTGATGGCGGACGTGGGCGGTCCTCCGCTCCCCGTCGGCTATCTCGTGGTCGCGGTGACGACTCTGGCGTTTCACCCCCGTTTCCCTCTCTTCCAGGACCTCCTGCCCGTGGCCGCCATCGTGATCGGTGTCGCCGCCGTCCTCGCGCTCGGACCGGTCCGAGGCACCAACGTCAGCATTGCGGCCACGGTCTTCGGGGCGTTCTATCTGGGCGCGCCTCTTGGAAGCGTTGTCTGGCTGCGAACCGCTCCCACGGATCACCAGGCGCGGCTGTGGGTCATCTTCCTCCTGGCGGTGATCATGATGGGGGATGCCTGCGCCTTCTACGCGGGCCGGGCGCTGGGAAAGCATCGCCTCGCTCCGGTGTTGAGCCCCAAGAAGACGATCGAAGGTTTGGCGGGTGGTCTTCTCGGTTCGGTCGTGACCGCGGCCGCCCTGCAAGCGTCTTACGTTACGTGGCTCTCGCCCGCGCGCGCCCTGGCACTCGGCTTCGTTTTGTCGCTTTCGGGAGTGCTCGGCGATCTCTTCGAATCGCTACTGAAACGTTCGGCGGGTGTGAAAGACACATCCCACCTGCTGCCCGGCCACGGCGGCCTTCTCGACCGCATCGACAGCCTCCTCTTCGCGGCGCCGGTGCTTTTCGTTTACGTGAAGTGGACGTCGTGATCGCTTAGAATATTCCCACTATCGTGAAGGGCGTCGCCATTCTCGGATCAACGGGATCGATCGGGAGGAGTACCCTTCGTGTGATCGAGCGGTTCCCGCGACGGTTTCGAGTCGTGGGACTGGCGGCGGGAAGGAATATCGAGACCTTCCGGGATCAAATCGCCGCCCACCGCCCGGAGCTCGTCAGCGTGGTCGAGGAGGCGGATGCCCGAAGGCTTCGAACCGAGCTCGATGGCGTGCAGGTCAAGAGTGGGGTCGAGGGTCTCGTCGAAGTGGCAACTCACCCCGATGTGGAGCTCGTCGTCTCCGCCACCGTGGGCGCCGTCGGGCTCGTTCCCACGCTCGAATCCATCGAGGCGGGGAAGGTCGTGGCCCTGGCGAACAAGGAGACCCTGGTGATGGCCGGCCGGCTCATGATGGAAGCGGTCCGCCGCTCCGGTGCCTCACTCCTGCCGGTGGACAGCGAGCACAATGCGATCCACCAGTGTCTCGCGGGCCGTTCCGAGCGGTTACGCCGAATCTGGCTCACGGCCTCCGGTGGCCCTTTCCGCAACCTCAGCCTCGCGGAGATGCGCGAGGTCACTCCCGAGCAAGCGTTGAAGCATCCCACATGGCAGATGGGTCAGAAGATCACGATCGATTCCGCGACGATGATGAACAAGGGTCTCGAAGTCATCGAGGCCCGTTGGCTGTTTGGCGCGTCCCCCGATCGCATTCGAGTCGTCGTGCATCCGCAATCGACCGTACATTCGATGGTGGAGTTCGAGGACGGCTCGCTGATCGCCCAACTCGGCGTCACCGACATGAGGCTGCCCATTCAATACGCCCTCACGTATCCCGAACGATTGGATAGCGGCCTCAGCCCCCTCGACCTGGAAACGCCGATGAAACTGGATTTCGAGCCTCCCGACTTCGAGCGCTTTCCTTGCCTCGCACTCGCCTACCGCGCCCTCGAGCTCGGTGACACCGCGCCGGCCGTCCTCAATGCCGCAAACGAGGTCGCCGTGGCCGCGTTCCTCGAGCGCCGTATCGGCTTTTTGACCATTGGCGAGGTCCTCGCCGAGACGCTGTCCCGCCATGCTCCGAAGCCTGCCGAAGATCTTTCGGTCGTGATCGACGCGGACCGCTGGGCACGAGAGGAGGCCGAACGCCTGCTCGGCGCCTACGCCTCGGCAAATTAACAGCTCGCGCAAAAAGTCCCGGGAGCGCGCTAAAATAGTGTACTGATGACCACTTTGCTCGCCTTCGCCTTCGTTTTCGGGCTGGTCGTTCTCTTTCACGAAGCCGGCCATTTCTTTACGGCGAAGATCATCGGGGTTCGCGTTAAGGTCTTCTCCTTCGGCTTTCCACCCAAGCTCATCGGGCGAAAGTGGGGCGACACCGAATACCAGTTGTGCCTCCTGCCCATCGGTGGCTACGTCAAAATGGCGGGGGACAATCCCATCGACGCCACCGGCGATCCCCGGGAGTTCATGAGCCGCACCAAATGGGAGCGTCTCGCGATCTATTTCGCCGGTCCGCTGATGAACCTCGTTCTCACCATTGGCATTCTCACCATCCTGTTCATGGTCGGCATGGAAAAGCCCGCGGGACTCGACGATCCGGCCTTCGTCCGCTTCGTCGCCGAGGACTCGCCCGCGGCCCGTTCCGGCGTGCGACCGGGGGACCAGATCGTTGCGATTGATGGCTCGTCGATCGATACCTGGAGCGACGCGATCGATGCCTTCATCGTGCACGCCAACGACACCCTGACGCTGACTCTTCTTCGAGACGGAGAGCGCATCGAGAAGGACGTACTCGTCGAGACCAGAACCGAGGACCAGATCCCCTACACGGGTTTGTTGCCTCCGGTGCAGCCCAAGGTGACGAGCCTGTCCGACGACTTTCCCGCAAAGGCAGCGGGAATGCAGGAAGGCGACATCATCACCCGAGTGGACGACAAGCCGATCTTCCACTTCGAAGAGCTCATCGACGCGATCGAGTCCAAAGGTGGCGAGAGAGTCTCGCTCTCGGTTCTTCGTGATAACGAGACGATAGACTTCGAGCTGACGCCCAAACGCGCGAACGACCGTTGGCTCATCGGAATCCAGTTCGACTCGGCCCCCACGGTAACTCATCAGATTCGAAACCCGGTTCTGGCGCTCGGCGCCGCGGTGAACGAAAGCGGGCGGCTGATTCGCCTGCTCTACGTCGTCCTGGGAAGACTGGTCACGGGACAAGCGTCGGTTCGGCAGATGTCCGGCCCGATCGGCATCGCCGAGGCGTCCGGCGAGACGGCGAGGAGGGGGGCGAGAGCCTTGTTCCTCTTCGTCGCCTTCCTGAGCATCAATCTGGGGATATTGAATCTACTGCCCATTCCCCTGCTCGACGGCGGGCATATGGCGATCATCGCTCTCGAGGGCCTGGCGGGTCGTGACTTCAGCCTTCAGGTCAAGGAAAGAATCTTGCAAGTCGGCCTGGTGATGTTGCTGCTTCTCATGGCCACTGTCATCTACGTCGATTTATCGAGAATCGACGCCATCGGCAAGTACCTCCCCTGGTAGCCCCTCTTGCGTATCGAATCGATCACCATCCACGAAGTAAAGCTCGACCTCAAGCATTTCTTCGAGACGAGCTTCTCGCGAGTCACCTATCAACGATTCCTGCTCCTCGAGGTCGTCGTCGACGGTGTGACGGGCGTCAGCGAGTGCATCGCCGACGAGGCGCCGAGCTACTCCTACGAGACCGTCAAGACCTCGCTCCATGCCATCGAAGACTTCATCGCTCCCGTCGTCCTGAAGTCCGAATACCAGCACCCCGACGAGCTCCTGCCCTCGCTGCGGCACATACGGGGACACAATATGGCCAAGGCCGCCGTCGAGATGGGGTTCTGGGAGGCCTACGCGCGGATGCGGGGTGAACCCCTGGGCATCGTCCTCGGCGGAGAACGAACCGAGATCGCGTCCGGGGTTTCGATCGGGATTCAGGACTCCGTGGGAAAGCTGCTCGAGAAGATCGCAACCGAGATCGGCGACGGTTATCGCCGCATCAAGATCAAACCGGGATGGGATGTCGCCGTGGTGCGCCAGGTGCGAGAGCGATTCCCCGATACTCCGCTGATGGTCGATGCCAACAGCGCCTACACACTCGACGACCTGCCTCTGTTCCAGGAGTTGGACGCGTTCGACTTGATGATGGTGGAGCAACCCCTCCATTACGAGGATATGTGGAATCATGCGACTCTCCAGAAGAAGATAAGAACGCCGGTTTGTCTCGACGAGTCCATCCATTCGCTCGGGGATGCCCGCAGTGCCATCGAGATGGGGGCCTGCCGAATCATCAACATAAAGGCCGGCCGGGTCGGTGGCCTATCCGCATCGCGCGACATCCAGAGGCTCGCGGGCGAACGCGGAATCCCGGTTTGGTGCGGCGGGATGCTCGAGAGCGGGATCGGACGCGCACACAACGTTCACCTCTCGACGCTCGCAAACTTCACCCTTCCGGGAGACGTGGCCGACTCGAAACGCTACTTCGTCGAGGAGCTCATCGAGCCCCGAGTCGAGGTGAGACCCGACGGGACCATCGAGGTTCCTCGAGGGCCTGGAATCGGCTATCAGGTCCTCTGGGACAAGGTGGAGAAGCATCGCGTCTCGCGTCGGATTCTGAACCGCTGATTCCGCTTCGACCGCCGATGACACGATTCTCTGGCCCGCTCGCGGCGGCAATTCTCGCGGTGGTCTGCGTGGATTGCGCCAGCACACCCGCGCCAACCATCGAGCCACCCTTCGAGATCAAATATGCCCGGCTGGTGAAGCTCGAGGACGAGCGATCGCTCGGGGGCGGCGAGATCGAGGCGAGACTGACGGACCCTGACGCTCGGCTGCGGGCGCGGGCGGCGCTCGCGCTCGGTCGAATCGGTATCGGGCAGACCGCCTCCCGGCTCGTCCCCTTGCTCTCCGACCCCTCGGCCTATGTGAGAACGACGGCGGCCTTCGCCCTCGGGCTGTACGAGACCGAACTACCGCCGTCGGCCCGGGACGAGCTGCTCGAAACCCTGTCCGACGAGTCGGCTTCTGTCCGGGGACGGGCCGCCGAGACGCTTGCGCGCAAGGTGGGCGAAGAGGCAGCAGAGCCCATTGCCGACGCGATCGCGTCCGATTTGCCCCGGGGCCAGGAGCCCTACGGCTGGACGGCGTCGATGACGAGCTCCGAGATGCGTTTTCCGCATTTCGCCGAGCGGCTCTCGCTGTTCGCCCTGTCTAAGCTCGAGAGTGTGCGCTGGGCGTGGGGTCTGCTCGCCACCGAAGGCGGCACACCGCGTCTCGCCTGGTGGCCTGCGGCCTGGGCGGCCAGCAATCTCCCGGGCGAACAGCTTTCCTCGATCTTTTTGTTCTACGCGGGCTCACCCGACCCCGTTTTGAGGCTCTACGGTGCGCGCGGTCTCGGCGGCACCGTGCCGGAGCAGTCTCGCGACCAGCTTCGCGTGCTCCTGTTCGACCCCAACGAGAAAGTCCGCATCGAAGCCATTCGCGCCTCGGCGCGGCTGGGGCTCGAGGAGCTGGTGCCCGATTTGATTACCCACCTCACCGAAGACACGAGATACGTCCAGGTCGAGGTGTTGAAAGCTCTTTCCGTCTTGCGCCATCCCGAGGCCGTCGACCCTCTCATCGATCTTCTCGGCAGCGAGATCGCCTGGGTGCGAGGACTCGCGCTCTCCGCGCTGGCGCATCAGGACGAGGAGAGCTTCTTTCTTCTCTTGTCGGGCGTGGGTGTGGATCCCGACTGGGGGACCCGAGTCGCGGTGGTGGAGACCCTCGGAAAGATGGGGAGCAAGCTCGCCCGGACCCGACTTCGGGATTCACTCGACGACCCGGACGCTCGCGTCCGCGGGGCGGTCCTGCGCAATCTCGCGCATCAGGATGACGAAGATCCGACCGGGCTTTTCATCGAGAGATTGCGGGCGGAGGATCCGTTCGAACGCGTCGCCGCAGCCAACCGTCTTGCGCACCTCCGGAATGAAGCTGCCCTGGGGCCCTTGGAGCAGGCTTTTCACGCCGAAACGGACGAGCGGGCGAAGGTGGCGATGCTATCGGCCATCGACTGGCTCGATGGCGAGCGGGGCAGCGAGCTCGCCCGAGCTGCCGAAGACGACTCGAGCTACTTGCTGAGACGGCGCTCGGCGGCGATTCTGGGGAGCGATGTGCGCGCGCTCCCCAGCCGTTACGGTCTCGAGCACTACCAGGCTTTCATCGAGGCCCCCTACACGCCGCAGGCGTTCATCCGGACCGGACGCGGGACCATCGAGCTGGAGCTTTTCATCGCCGACGCGCCCCTGACGGTGAAAAACTTCATCGAGCTCGCGCGCAAGGGTTTCTACGATGGACTGACGTTTCACGAGGTCGTCCCCAACGGTTTCATCCGAACGGGTGACCCGAGGGCCGACGGCAACGGAGGTCCGGGCTATTCGATTAGATCGGAAATCAACGAAAGGCCATTCCTCAGGGGAACGGTGGCCCTGTGGGAGGAGGAAAAGGACTGGGGCGGAAGCCAGTTCTTCATTACTCACTTGCCCGAGCCTGGTTTCGACGGACGCTTTACCGTGTTCGGACAGGTCACGACGGGAATGGACGTCGTCGACCGAATCGAGCGCGGGGATTCCGTTCTGGACGTCACCATCTGGGACGGCATTACGTCTCCCTACCGGGGCGAATAGTTCCGCCCCGTGCACTACCGGCTCGTCGCCATCGACCTCGATGGGACCCTGCTCGACTCCGCGAAAAGAATCCCGGCGGACAACCTGAGCGCAATCGAGGAGATATCTGGAGCAGGAATCGCGGTTGCCGTCGTCAGCGGCCGACGGTTCTCCTCGCTACGACGACTCCTCGCTCCTCTCCAACCGGCTTACGTGGTGGCCAACAGCGGCGCCATCGTGAGAGAGGGGCTCGAGGGAGCCATTCTTCGGCGAAGGATGCTACCGCGGGCGGCGGCTTGCGAGATTCTGCGCTTCGCGCGGGAGTTTCCCATGGAGCCCGTGGTCCACGATGGGCCGAATGGCGAGGGCCATATCATCCTGAGATCCTCGGCGCGAGATCTTCCTTCGTTGAAACGTTACCTCGGCGAGAGGCAGCCGAACGCCCAATGGGTGGACGACTTCAGGCTCCTGCGCGACCCGGTGCAGATCGGCTTCACCGACGGAGTCGATTCCATCCGTGCCTTCGAGAAGGCCCTGCGACACGCGCTCGCCCCGCGAGGTCTCGGATTCGCCACGGCGCGAACGGAGTATGCCGACGAGGACTTCGCGCTTCTCGATGTCCTGTCCGAAGAAGCGACGAAGGCGGTGGCGCTCGAGTTCCTCGCGAGCCATTTGGGAATCACCCTCGAGGAAACGATCGCCATCGGAGACAACTGGAACGACGTCGAAATGCTGGAGCGCGCGGGCCTCGGCATCGTAATGGGAAACGCGTCGAGCGCGCTGCGCGCTCATGGGTTGGCGACGACTTCGACCAACGACGACGCCGGAGTCGCCGAAGCGATTCGGCGATATGTGTTGAGTTGAGGGGTGAGGAAAAAAGAAGGGGGTGATGAACTCACCCCCTCTCTCGGTACCCCTGAGGAAGACTTACTTCTTCTTCTTGGCGGCTTTCTTCGCTGTTTTCTTGGCCGCTTTCTTAGCTCTCTTCTTCTTTGCCATTGTGTTCTCGCCTCCTCTCCTTAGGGGGTTTCGTAGAGGAGGCCGAGTGAGCTCTTTGCCGTTCGAAGGAATCGAACGCTTCCGTTCATCTTCGGTCTCTCCACGACATATGCCAAGACCGGACGACCCCCTCACAGACGACTGCTACGGGGAACTCAACAACTATAAGTCGTTTGAGTCTGGGCTTGACATACTAGATGTAGCATAAGGAAGCCAGAGTAGTGTGTCAAGCCTTTTGTCGATGGGAAAAACGGCGTTGGTGCTTTGGATAGAACGCGTTAGGCGCGCGAGTCGATGGTGAGTTTCGCCTTGACCGCAGGTTGCGGACGGGCGCGCCGGGGTGTCCTCACGACGACCCACGGTCCAGTGGATACCCCAGCGTTCATGCCGGTCGCCACCCAGGGCGCGGTAAAGGCGTTGACCCAGAGGCAGCTGGAAGAGCTGGATTCCCAGATCATTCTGGCCAACACCTATCATCTTATGCTTCGACCGGGGGCCGAACGGGTCGCGGCGCTCGGCGGACTCCATGACCTCATCTCCTGGCGACGGCCGATTCTGACCGATAGCGGCGGTTTTCAAATCGCGAGTCTCGCGGCCTTGAGACGCGTCGACGACGGCGGCGTTACCTTCCGCTCCCACCTCGACGGCTCGCTTCACCTGTTGACCCCGGAACGGGCGGTCGACATCCAGGAAAAGCTCGGCTCGGACATCGCGATGGTGCTCGACGAATGCATCGTCTATCCTGCCGACACCACGAGCGCTCGCGAGGCTTGCCGCCGCACTCTGGAGTGGGCCCGGCGCTCCAAGCAGGCACACCGTCGAGGCGATCAGGCGCTGTTCGGCATCGTGCAAGGCGGGGTGTACGAAGACCTGCGTCGTGAGCACGCCCGAGCGCTCGTCGACTTGGACTTTCCCGGTTACGGAATCGGTGGCCTAGCGGTCGGCGAACCGATCGCGCTCACGCTCGCGATGACTGAAGCCGTGGCCGAAGAGCTCCCCGGGGACAAACCGCGATACCTGATGGGAGCGGGAACGCCTCTAGACATCCTCGAGTCGGTGGAGCGCGGAGTCGACCTGTTCGACTGCGTTCTTCCCACGAGGAACGCTCGAAACGGCACGTTATTCGTTTCGACGGGGAAAATCGCGATCAAGAACGCCCGCTATTCCGACGACCCGGCACCACTGGATCCTCGGTGCCTCTGCTACACCTGTCGGAACTTCTCCCGAGCTTACCTGCGGCATCTGTTCCTCGCCCGCGAGATGAGCTCCGCGACGCTGAACACCATCCATAACCTACATTTCTACTTCGCGCTTTTGCGCCGCATCCGTTCTGCCATCGAGGAAGGCACCTTCTCAACCCTTCTCGACGAAGAGCGCTCCCGGGTTGCCGACGGATCGGCTTGAACGACCCTTTGAGCTAAACTATCATGTTGTCCTGTTGATGCTTGCCGTCGTGCCTCTTCAAGGTTCGGGTGCGTTCTTGAGCAACCAGATTCTGCTCATGCTCGTCATCTTTGCCGTCTTCTACCTCATCGTCATCCGGCCGATGCGAAAGAAGCAGCAGGATACCGAGACGATGCTGAGCCAGCTGAAGAACGGAGATCGGGTCTTGACCAGCGGCGGAATCTACGGCACCGTCGTCGGCGTGAGCGACGATTCCGTCCAATTACGGGTGGCGGAGCACGTAAAGATTCAAGTCGCGAAATCGGCTATCACCCAGCTCGTTGAGGAGTCGTCCAAGGCCCGCCTTGCAGCCGCGGCTGCGAAGAAGTAGCTCATTCCATGAGAAAGAACCTGCGTTGGAAAGCCGCCCTCATCCTCGCGGTGACGGGTTTGTGCGTTTGGTCGTTCTACCCCCCCGAGGAGAAGATCAAGCTCGGCCTCGATCTCAAAGGTGGCATCCATCTGATCATGAAGGTGAATACCGAGGATGCTCTCAATGCCGTGACCGACGAGGCCTCCGAGATTCTCGGTCAATCGCTCGACGAGGAGAGCATCGCCTTCGACGCCATCGAGAAAGAAGAGGCGGGAAAGCTCCGGGTGACCGGCGTCGACGGCACGAAGGACAGTGCCTTCAGGACCCTCGTCGAGACCAACTTCGGGAGCTGGGAGGTCCTGGCTCGCGGAGGCGGACAATGGGAGCTCGAGTACCGGCAGGCCGCGAGGTCGATCCTGAGGGAGGAGACCGTCGCCCAGGCCATCGAGACGATCCGTCGTCGCGTCGACGAGCTAGGTGTGGCCGAGCCCGTGATCGCGCCTCACGGCGACTCCGGTAACCAAATTCTGGTCCAGCTTCCCGGCTTCGACGACATCGAACGGGCCAAAGGACTCATCAGGGAGACGGCAAAGCTCGAGCTGCGGCTCGTTCAGGGACGGGGTTTCTCCGAGGACCAACTGCTCGGAGGCCGCCCTCAGCCTCCGGGAACCGAGATCCTCTCCGGGATCGCCGAGACCGGGGGAACCGACAAGTACTACTACCTCGTCGAGAGAGTCCCGGTCATAACCGGCCGCGACCTGAAGAACGCACGGCGCTCGCTCGACTACGATACCAATACCCCCAACGTGTCTTTCACGCTCAAGCCCGAGGCCGCGAGCCGCTTCCAGCGTGAAACGCGGGCCAACATCGGTCGACAGCTCGCGATCGTCCTGGACAACAACGTCGTCTCCGCTCCCGTCATCCAGAGCGCCATCTACGATCAGGGGCAGATCACGGGAAACTTCACCGTGGAGGAAGCTCAGGATCTCGCCATCAAACTGCGCTCCGGCGCCCTGCCCGCTTCGCTCGAGTATCAGGAGGAGCGGACCGTCGGACCCAGCCTGGGAGCCGACTCCATCCGCAGTGGCGTCACCGCTTCCCTGGTCGGACTCGCCGCCGTGGTCTTGTTCGTACTCTTTTATTATCGACTCTCCGGCGTCAACGCCGTCATCGCCCTCGCACTCAACGTCCTGATTCTCGTGGCCGCTCTGGCCTACTTCTCGGCGACACTCACACTGCCCGGAATCGCCGGAGTCATCCTGACCATCGGCGTCGGCGTGGACGCCAATGTGCTGATTTTCGAGCGCATCAAGGAGGAGATGCGGAGCGGAAAGACTCCGCGCACGGCCATATCGGCGAGCTTCGGCAAGGTGTTCTGGACGATCTTCGACGCCAATTTGACGAGCCTCGTGGCGGCTGTGATTCTCTTCCAGTTCGGAACCGGTCCGGTGCAAGGATTCGCCGTGACGCTGAGCATCGGTTTGCTGTCGAACATGTTCACCGCGATCTTCGTCTCCCGCTTCATTTTCGACTTCGTGCTCTCGGGCCGGCAGGTCGAGGCGCTCAGCATCTGAAAACCGAGAGGCGGTAAATGGATTTCATCGGCGACACCAGCATCGATTGGCTCAAGTACCGGTGGTACTTCATCGCGTTCTCACTCATCGTTGCCTCGATCGGCGTGCTCGATATCGCGAGGAAAGGTGGACTGAGGTACGGGATCGATTTTTCCGAGGGAACCATCGTCTACCCGCGATTCGAGAAGACGCCGCAGATCGAAGAGATCAGGCGCGTTCTCTCGAATGCCGGCATCGGCGAGGCCGTCATCCAGCGCTACGACCGGGAGGAGATGAACCTGGTGATGATCCGGGTCGAGCGAAGAGGCGACGACACGGTGGAGCTAGACGCCACCGCGACCCGTATCCTCGATGCCCTCAGAAACAATTTGCCCGACAACGAGCTCGTCGATGTCTCCACCGAGATCGTCGGGCCGGTCGTGGGTGAGACGCTTCGCCGACAGGCGCGAAATGCCACGCTTTTCGCCATGGGGGCGATGCTCTTGTACATCGGCTTCCGTTTCGAGCCCATTTACGGAGTGGGTGCCACCGTGGCCGTCTTTCATGACGTGGTGCTGACCCTGGGACTGGTCTCGGTCTTCAACCACGAGATCAGTCTGAACATCATCGCCGCGTTTCTCTTTCTCGTGGGTTACTCGGTGAACGACACCATTGTAATCTTCGACCGGGTCAGGGAGAACCGTCAGCTCGCGCGGCGGACCTCGCTCCGCGAAATTATGAATCTGTCGATCAATCAGACGCTGCGTCGCACCATCCTGACTTCCGGCCTCACTTTCTTTGCCGTGGTGGCCCTCTATGCCCTCGGGGGCGAGGTCCTGCGGGGCTTCTCCTTCGTTCTGGTCACGGGAATCATCATCGGAACCTACTCGTCCATCGCCATCGCCTCGCCCATCGTTTTGTGGTGGCGCCGGTATCGAGACCGGCCGGCGTCCCAACGCCGCAAAGCCAAGACCAAGCCCGAAGAACGAGCCGCGCGCGTGTAAGATCCTGTTGTAATATTAGCTATCGTGCGCCACCGTCGGCGAGCGATGGAGGAGACGTCCCTTGATCGAATGGGGTGGTCAGAAGCGGCCTCCAGAAGCCAGCGCGACCGGAGAACGACCTAGCGCGCGACCCACCTGCCTCGGCAGCACGATCCGCCTCGCCGCGGGAGGCCTGCGCGGCGACCGATGGTCGGGTGCTCCTCTGGGCATTGCCGCCCATGCCGTCGCATTGGCGACCTTCGGTCTGCTGGCCGTCTTTTCCGTGGACGCACCGCTCACACCGGCGTTGAAACCCCTGGTGTTCTGGTTCGCCGCTCCCCCGCCGCCCCCTCAGCTGCGAGGAGATCCGAGCTTGATTCCCATCGAGTCGGCGGTGATTCCACGCCTTCATGATGCGGCGATTCTGGATCCCCCTTCGCGTCGCTTGATAATGTCCGACGAGATCCTTAGCCCTGAGTTCGACGTCTCGTTCGGCGCCGACCTGGGCTTCGACCAGGGCCTCGCCGACGGAATGGATAGTGACATCCCCGGGGGTGTGGTTGGCGGAGTCCCCGGTGGACTGGTGGGAGGCGTCCTCGGGGGGAAAGGGACGGTGGTCCCTCCTCTGCCCAAGCCCGATGTGGGTCCGAGCCCTATCCGAATGCCGCTGCCGAGCTACACCAAGGCGGCGGTTCGCGACAACGTTTCCGGAGCGGTCGTGCTCCGCGTTCTCATCGATGAGAAGGGGAAGGTCCAGGTACTCGAGGTTCGCCGCTCGATCCCCACGCTCGATGAGGAGGCGATCCAAATGGTCGAATCTCGCTGGCTGTTCGAGCCTGCGACCAAGAACGGCCGACCGATCCCCGCGGTGAGCGACCTCGTCGTGCGGTTCCGTCTCTATTGAGATCCTCGTAGCGGCTTGACACGAGGCAACGCCGCGATTAGCATACGCTGCTCGAGGGAGACAGTTGCGGATCTCCCCTCATCAGTTGACAGCGAGGTCGCTTGTCGATATGGATACGACTCCAGTTGGCTTCGAGTTCCCACGAGTTGTCGGCGGTATGTTGATTTTTCGAGTGGCCCGACTGGAACCTTTCGTGATGGGCGGTGTCTAACCGCGCAGTATGGTACTGGAATTTCGTAGTCTGTCCGACGGACCGGATAAAGGCCATGCCATCTTGTCATTCGAAGTGATTCATTCTTCTCCGGAAAGGAGCACTGATCGCCGTGCCCAAAGAATTATTTGATCTTGCATTGACGCCGGAGGGGGGTCGCGCGGGAAGATCCCTCGCGAGCTTCATGACCTCGCTTCTGCTGCAGGGCGGAATCATCTTCGCGATGATCGTCGTGCCGTTGATGGCCACCGACAACCTGCCCACGCCCGAGGGAATCATGACCTTCATGGCGACGCCCCCTCCGCCCCCTCCGCCACCGCCACCGCCGCCTCCCCCGAAGGCGGCGCCGAGGCCGACGGCTCCCCGTCCGGTGCTGGCCACCACCCCGCAGTTCGTAGCTCCGGTGGAGATCCCGGACGAAATCGGCATGGACATGGGGATCGATTTCGGAGTCCCCGGCGGTGTCGAGGGAGGGGTCCCGGGTGGGGTCATCGGCGGAATCGTGGGAGGGCTTCCCGAAGCACCACCACCCCCTCCGAAACAGGAGCCGGTGCGAGTTGGCGGAAACATTCGCCCGCCCAACAAGATCAAGGACGTCGCGCCGACTTATCCGGATATCGCGAAGCAAGCCCGAGTTCAGGGCATCGTCATCCTCGAGGCCATCATCGATCCTCAGGGAACCGTTACCAACGTGAGAGTGCTCCGCTCGATTCCACTACTCGACCAATCGGCAATCGATGCCGTCAAGCAGTGGAAATACGAGCCGACGCTCCTGAACGGCGTGCCGGTACCGATCGTCATGACGGTCACGGTCAACTTCGCGTTGAGCTAACCGGAGCTTGATACAAAGAACTTCTCGCGTCTACCTAAGGTTTATACACAGGAGGAAATAATGCAGTTTAGCCTGCTCGATATTTGGAACCACATGGGGCTCACGGCGAAGCTGGTCAACTTCACCATGTTGATGATGTCCATTTACTCCCTGAGCGTGATGATCGAACGCTTCATGACCTACCGGAAAGCAAAGAAGCAGTCACGGGCCTATGCGCCGAAGGTAGCGAAGCTCTTGAAGGATGGGAAGATTCAAGACGCCATCAAAATCAGCAGCTCCAAGGACGTCAAGAACAGCCACCTGGCGAAAGTTCTTCTGGCGGGCCTCCAGGAGTACCAGTTCCAGAAGGAGAGCGGGGAAGGCTCCCGTGACGACATGATGGAAGCTGCTCACCGGGCGATCGAGCGCGCAACGGCTCTGAACCTGACCGACCTCAGGCGCGGCCTATCCGGCCTGGCCACCGTGGGGGCGACAGCTCCGTTCGTGGGTCTGTTCGGAACGGTCGCCGGTATCATCAACGCTTTTCGCGGTATGGCGCTCACCGGCTCCGGCGGTATCGGCGCGGTATCGGCGGGAATCGCGGAGGCGCTCATCGCCACGGCGTTCGGTCTGTTCGTAGCCATCCCGGCCGTCTGGGCCTTCAACTACCTGACCACGCGAGTCGAGGGATTCACCGTCGAGATGGACAACAGCGCGTCCGAGCTCATCGACTACATGGCGAAGAAGACGGCCACTTCCTGAGTTCCGCCGCAGTCCAGCAAAGGAGATAACGTT
>DASPGQ010000417.1 GCA_035620555.1 Vicinamibacteria bacterium | reverse complement strand
GATGCGGCGCGAGTAGAAGAGATTGTCCTGGGCGAAGCCGCCGTCTCCACCCATCAGAGAGAAAGAGAGGATATTGGCCCCCTCGACGAAGAAGGGACGTTTCTCCGGAAAGAACGTCTCGAAGGTCGTCAAGTTGACCTCGGAAGGGTCCGCTTCCACCTGTCCGAAGTCCGGGTTCACGGTGAACGTCATGGTGAGGTCGCTCGTTACCGCGAGCTTCCCATCGACGCCGCCGCTGAGATTCTCCCCGCCGCCGGTCGAGAACGGATCTCCCTCTTCGGCCTCGTACCGGTCCGCCTGGGTGAGAGCGTAGGGAAGGATCTCTACCTGACGTTGAGGTGGGACCTCGTCGAGACCGTAGAGCTCTCCGAAGCGGGACACGAAGCCCGAGGCGTCTTTGGGAACGAGCTGCCAGTCGGAGAGCTCTTCGCGGCGATGAAGGCGCCGGCGAACCTGGAGGCCCCATACGCGCGGCTGCCCCGTGCCAAAGCGCAGTTGGGTGAAGGGAATGGCGAGCTCGGCCGTCCATCCCGTGCCGCTCGCTTCAACGCCGACGTGCCACACGGCGTCCCACGTATCGTCCATCCGAGCTCCGTCGCTGGACAGCACGAAATCCGTCTTGACCCCCGCGCTGTTGACGTTGAAAACGAAGGCCGTCTGATTGTCGAAGTAGCTGTCGAGGTAGATCTCGATCTGATCCCCTTGGCGATCGTCCCGGCGGGTGACACGGCTCTCGATGAGCTCTGGCTCGCTGTCGTGCGCGCGAACGGCGACATAGAGATTCGACTCATCGAAAACGATCTGGAAATCGGTGGGCTGGCTGGGAGCTTCTCCCTCGTAGGGCTCCCGCTGGATGAAGCCGCCCTCCCATCTCGTCTCGTTCCAGCACCGGTCATCGAGCAATCCGTCCACGCTGGGCGGAGCCTCGATTCGCGTCGCCCGATACCGTCTCTTTTCGGGCGTCTGGCTCGACGCTTGCGCCGGCAGGGAACGAAGCGCTACCGAGCCGAGCCCGAGCGCCGTTCCCACGATGGCGGACGCGGTCAACCGTCCGAGTCGTGGAGCGAATCGTGTCATGACTGAGCCCGCCCCTCTGAGGATGTCGGCTCTCGGCGGCCAGATCACGCAGACTTAGACGAGACCGGCCACGACCTGGTTTCCATGACAAAGTGGAAATTCGGTCGGAACGTTGGCATCATCGCACATCGAGAGCCGGATAGCCACGCCTCCCGCAGGAGAGGTTCGCCGCTCAGCGTGAAACGGGGACCACGGCAAAGGGGATACGGTAGCTTTGCTGCTCTTCGGGGCGGACGGCCTCGAAGACGTCCACTTCGAACGGCCGGCCGATGCGGTTTCCCGCGAGGTCTTCCAGGATGCCAAGGACGACGAGATGGTAGCTTCCCTCGCGCCACGGCTCGGACGGCGAGAACGACCAACGTGTCTCGTTTCGCGAGATCTCGTGTTGGCCGCTGATGAAAGCCCCGCTCGCATCTTCCACCTCGAGGGCGCGGACCAGGATTTCGTGGTCGAGAGGCTCGGCGAAATCGACGATGAACGGCTCTCGGGCTCCGGCTCCGGGTGCAGTCAGAGACCAGGTCGCCGGGTCGAGGGGTTCCTCGTCCGCCTCGCCCACGCGAAAAGATTTTTCGAAAGCTTCCGCCAGAGGGAGACCCTGCGCGTCACGCCAGTCGGGATCGACGAGGAGCCGGTAGCGCTTGCCTTCTTGGATGGGTCGGCCAAGCTGCTCGTTCGGGAGGATGCCGCGCTTCACCCGCCCCGGGTCGAAGAAAATCGTGTAACGCCTTCGATCGTGATCCCAGAAGTGCTCTCCCAGGGGGAGGAAAGGGTCCAGCACCTCGTTCCCGTTCTCGTCCACCAGGCGAACGAATCGGAGACCATCGCCCCCGCTCATGCTCGCAGAGAAATGAATGTAGACCTTGAGCTGGTTCTCGGGCAGGAGGTCGGTCGAGGGGAAGACGCGGTCCACACGGGTCACCGGTACGCCGACATTCGCGGGAACGTGGAGAATCGTGCTCGTTGGCTCGGCGCCCTCGACCTCGACGCGATAGCTCATTCCCGGCGCGAAGGCGAATATCGGACGGAATCGAAGGACGTCCCCCTCGATCTCGTAGGTGCCCACGACCGCGGGCCGATGGGCGTTGGGGGTGCGTTCGTCGTGAACCGTCACTCGGACGAGCTCCGCCCAGCGGTCATCCTCGCCCGGCGGAAGCCCCGTGATCTCGACGGTGCCGGCTACGAGGGCGATCCGTACGTCCGATGCGGTGGCGAGCGTCGAGAAGAGGCTCGCCACCGCGAAAGTCAGGACGCGCAAAGACGAGGCACCAGCTAGGGCAAGGCGACTTTATGAAGGTTCAGCGCGCCGGAACCGGTCCGCGACATCAATATCGTATGGCCTTCGTCGTAGAAGTCGAGCTGCTCGACCCCCTCGAGCTCGGCGATCGTCTCATAAGCGATTCCCGCCTGATTGCCATCGGGAACGTGCTTGGTGATCCCTTCCTGCGACCCGAAGTCGTCGGTCGGGATCTTCATGACGCCACGGCTCGTATTCGACATGAGGAGGTAGTCCTTCCCTCCCTTCGAGTAGACGATCATATCGAGCGGGCGGTTGCGGTTCCCCAGCTCGGCGATCGTGGTCCCCACGAGCTTCTGACCGGCTTCGAGCTTCGAAATGGGGAACTTCACCAGAGGAGTGCACAGATAACCGGCAATGAGGTGTGGCTCGTCGTCGACGTCATAGGGAACGAAAGTGTAGACCGGTGAGCGGGTCTCCCACTGGCCATGAGCGCCGTGGTAAATCTCCACGCTGGTGCCCTGGTCGACTTTGTCGAAAGGATAGGCGACGGAGCGCAGCTTCGAGGCGAATTCCTCGTTCGAGAGTCCGGCGATGAAGATCCGCCCATTTACGAAAGCCATGTCGGTGACGGTCGCAGCACGCGGATCGCGCCTTGCCGAAGGGTCTGCCTCGGGAGCATTTCCGATCTGCACTTTCGTGTACTTCAGTTTGTCTAGAGAGACCACGTCGATGGTGCCTTCGCCGTCGATGCGCAGAAGGGCGGTCCCCAAATTGGCGCCTGGGCCACGTTCCACGGAAACGAACGCGTTCTTCGAGCGAGGTTCGATGGCCAGGTCAGTCACCGAGATCTCTCGAACATCGGTTCCGAGCATCGCGGCGATCTTCTGATCGATGGCGGGAACGTCCTTGGCTCCCGGGGTCTTTCCCGAGGCTTCGCTTCCGAGATCGAGGGCGTAGATTGTCGCCGCTTTGTTGTCGGCGGCGAAGAGGATCCCTTCGGGACCGAAAGCCAGGGGTCCGATGGATTGGAACGACGCGCCGACGTCAGACGAAACCGTCTCGGCCGACGCGTAGCCCGCGCCCGCTACGAGCGCAAGAGCGGCGAGGCCGATCGTCACTGCGTTCAGTTTCATGAGCATCTCCTCGTTTGGGTTTGTGTTTCGCGAATTCCCGATTCTAGGTCTGGCTGGGAACGATCGCAAGGCGGCGAGCATCATCGACTCGATAGCTGTTTATTGGCTCACATTGTTCGGCACGCCGCCGATTTAAGCTTGGGGCGAAGGGAGGTCGTCGATGCTGGATTGGATGGTCGAGGACGTGCGCGACATGGAAGCGTCGAGCGACCGGCGCCACCGGAAGCTTCCCGCAGGGTCGGACGATCGCTGTCCCCGGCGAGTCAATCGACGGGTCGATCCGTCCTGGTTTCTCGATTCCGCCGAGCGGCGGCTCTATTTGCGCTCGCTCCTCGCCACCCTCGAATAGCGGCCGAGGCTCGCCCGCAGCCTCTCCATGTCCCTTTTCGAAAGCAGGAAACCCCGTCGACTCCGAGACGTGAGCGACCGGTGCGAGAACGCGCCGCGCATGAGACCGTCTTCGCGGTGACCGTTCAAACGCAAGAAGAGGTGACCGAGCTCGTGTGCGAGAACACGGCCGAGCGCCCGGGCGAGGACCCTTTCATCGACGTCGGGGAGCTCCGCTCGATCCCAGTCCCCATCGACCGCACGTGCCACCTGGCCGGCCCAGAGAGTGATACGCCTCGAGCCGAGATGGGTGTGTCCCAGGCGATGGTCGTGCCGGTCGCGGCTACAGCCGAAAACGACGAAATCCGTCGGGCGCTGGTCGACATGGACCATCACCGCAGGTGAAGGATCGTATTCGCCGGGGTCGAGGCTCCATTCCCAGATGACTCCCCCGGGTCGGAATATC
>DASPGQ010000416.1 GCA_035620555.1 Vicinamibacteria bacterium | reverse complement strand
CGGGCCATGGGCGACCAAGTCTCACCAATCGATCGTGGCCCGAGGGTCTCACGGCACGATGGAGAAGTGTCCTCGAGAGGTTGTTCCCGGTGCTAGACCGGCCGTCCCTCGATCACGCACACGGCGGACTCGGTCGGGGTGATCGAGGTCAGCTCGAAACCGGCCATCTCGTAGATCGTGCGGAACTGCTCTTCGGTGCGCTCCATGCCCCCGGGGACGAGGAGCATGATCATATCGGCGAACTTTCCGAACGATGGTTCGTTGCCGGGACTGATGACCGCCTCGATGAGGAGGAGCCGGCCGTGCGATGGGATGACCCGCCGAACGTTCTCGAGGATCTGCACCGCTTGAGGATCGTACCAGTCGTGGATGATGTGCCTCATCTGGTAGGCATCGGCGCCTTCGGGAACCGACTCGAAGAAATTACCGGTGGCGAAGTCGCAACGATGGTCGAGTGAGGCGGAGGCGAACGCCGCCTTCGCCCGTTCCTCGACGTGGGGCAGGTCGAACCAGATGCCGCGCAGCCCGGGGTAGCGATCGAGGGTGGCCGAGAGCACGGAGCCGTTCCCACCGCCGATGTCCGCCAGGGTCTCGATGCTCGAGTAGTCGTAGGCGTCGAGCACGGCGTTCGTCTCACCGCCGTGAAAGCCGACCATCGCCGCGTCGAAAATGGCGGCATCCTCGGGGTTTTCGCTCATGTGCTCGAAGATCGGTCTACCGAAGGCCTTCGCGAATCCGCTCTCGGATGTGTTCACGCTGTGAAGGATCTCGTTCCAGCCGGGACCGATGCGATGCATCATGCGCGCGGCATCCCGCTGCGTTCCCTCGACGCCGCTCCTGAGGAAATGCCCCACCGGCGTCAAGGCGAATCGGCCGTCCTCCCCTTCTTCGAAGACGCCGTGGCCCGCGAGATAGCGTAAGAGCCGATAGAGCGCCTCCGGGTGGGTGTTCGTCGCCTGCGCCAGCTCGGACGCCGAGCGAGGGCCGCTGGCCAGATGATCGGCGATGCCGAGCTCGGCGGCGGCGAACACCGATTGGGAAACGACGATGCCGCCGATCATCTCGGCGAGCCGTTGAACCGATTCCTGATTCTTCATAGACGCGTATTCTACCGGTTGCGCGCCACGATTACCGCTCCTCGAGAAAGAAGATGGCATACTGAAGGCTCTCGTCCACCGTGTGCTCGTCGTGCCACGTTTTCAGAGCACGCGCAATCCTGCCAGGCTCCCGGTTGGGGAGCGTGTAGGGAATGACGATGATGCCCGGATGAGGAGCGCCCATCTGGTAGAAGCGCACGGTCAGCTTGATGTAGTCGTCCCTATTTCGGGTCACGAAGACTCGGCCCGTTGCCGCGGCAAGCTCGAGCTGCGAAGGGTCGTCGACGCCCCGTCGATCCATTTCGTGGACGCTTACGACATCGAGTCCAAGCCCACGACCAACTGTCGCAACTGCCGGGTTAACGTCCTCATCGAGCAAGAAGCTCAAGACGGGGAGTTATCCCTTCAGAGACGTTGTGAACGGTAGCTCTTTTCGCAGGCGTTCAGGAGTCCAGGAGCGCTCGCGCTCGAGTCGCACATCGATCTCTTCCGGGTAGAGCTCATAGTACGCGAGGGCAACCCGAAGTTGTGTTTCCCTCAGCCAGCTGAAGTCCTCACGAAGCTTCCCCGAATCCTGACCCCCGCCTTTCCACGCGGCAATGACTTCCCAAACGTCGATGCCGGTTCCAGCCAAGACGGCCCGCCTTCCGGAAGGACCATCGGCGAAAACCACTCCAGGAACCCGTCGCATCCGGACGGCCTCGGCGAGAAGCTCTTTGGTCATGGCCGACCAGGACTTGCCCCGCTCTTCTGCCTCTCGACGGATCTCACTCTCGAGGTCGCTCTGGAGGCGGATTCCTCTCGTTTTGTCAGACACTGAGATTCTACTCCGTGACGTTAACTGTGCACGTTGTGCACAGATAAATACTACGGTCATTACACTCGGGAGTCAATCCTGGCACCGCGGCGCCCAATGCGCAGAAAGGGGCATGAAACCGCCCGTTGTTCGCGCGGCGGGTATGAAGTATCGTCATACCGTCGACAAGGAGACGGAATGCCTCGAGCGAAGATCGCGATCTCACTGGACGCTGCGACAGTCGCACGACTGGATAGGCTTGTCGAGGAAAAATTCTATCCCAACCGGAGTCAGGCGATCGAGGAGGCGGTGTCCGAAAAGCTCGAACGGCTGGAGCGAAGTCGACTGGCACGGGAGTGTGCCAAGCTGGATCCGCTCGTCGAGAAGGAGCTCGCGGAAGCGGGTGTGTCGCGGGATCTGCCGGAATGGCCGAATACTGAGAGGGGATATTCGCTGGGCGGACCTGAATCCAACTCGGGGGGGGGCGAGCAATCCGGTAATCGTCCGGTTGTCGTTCTCAGCCAGGATGTGTTCAACGCGCGATCGGGGACCGTCATCGCCGCCGCGTTGACGAGCGTGCCACAGCGCGCTGGCTTTCCGCTGACCCTACGAGCTCATTGGAGCTTGAGCGCTACGCCCCAATCTTGACCTCTTCGTCGAGGATCAAGACGGACGCCTCGGAGGCCTCGGCCACGACGGTGCTTTCCAGCTCTCCGGCGGCGGCGTAGAGGTCGACATCGATACCGCCTTTGCTTTCGAGGACGTACATCGGCTCGGGCTCTTCCGAGCGCCGGATGGGCGTGGCCGATCGGAAGCCGGCGGCAACCAGAGCGTCGAGCGCCGCGTACGCATCTATCTTCGGTCAAGACGACCACGTCCAGGTCACGGGTCATCCTGGGCAGTCCGCGAACGCCCAGGGCGGTCGCGCCAATGACCGCGTGCGGGATTCCGGCTTTCTCGAGGGCTTTCAACGCCTTCGTTACGACGCGAGCCAGGGCCGTCTTGCGGCCGGTCACGACGTCGACCTCGAGAATGTCCGCATCCGGATGGAGCATACCGGTTTCTATTCTCTACTCAATGCCGTGGCGGGACCTGCGGACGATCGGCCGCCACGGCTTGGCCTTTGCGGCGCTTCGCGCCGATCTCGCGGCAGACGTCTCGGCCACCGCTCGGCAGGCTGGGCCGCACTCTTTCATCAGCCTTCACTGGCGCACGAAAACGAAGTTTCTCGCGCGGCCGGCGGAAAGCTCGAACGAGCGCAGCTTGTTCTCCACGCCTCGCGAGAAGACGAGTGTTCCCTGCTCCCAGCGGAAGCCGTCGTGGAAGACCGGCGTCATGGGAGATCGAAACGACCGCCCGTCGAGAACGAGCTGATTGGAGTCGTCGAGCTCGATCCGATACACCAGGTCGAGCTCCCGGCAGTGATAGAGACCGACGTAGCGCGCGAGGGCGGCGACGTCGGGGGTAACGGTCTCGACGCGGCGATAGGCGAAGGGCCGCTGCCCGGCGCGCTCCACCCTCATCTGCGGCGGGTCGAACGTCAGCTCGGTACTCGCGACCCGAAATCTCGGGGGGGCGACGGCGCTCAGCTTCCGTTCCGCCTCCTGCCAGTAGAGCGCACCGTCCTTCAGCACGATCTCCGCGAGATCCCCCGTCGACTCGTCGAAATAAACGCCGGTCCAGGGCTCGAAGCGAGCGGCCTCGACCGCAACTTCCGCGGGCTCGGGCTCCGGCTCGAGCTCGAGAAAGATGTCCGCGACCTGCTCGGCGAGCGTCGTCGGTTGCGCCGTGGCGAGATTGCAGAGCACGTACACCGAGAACCGATCGTCGGGGAACTGGATCATGGCGCTTCGAAAGCCGACGAACGCCCCGCCGTGAGAGACCGTCCGGTGGCCACGGTGGCTTCCGATCGTGAGCCCGTAGGCGTAGGTCTGTACCCTGCCGTCGTCGAGACGGCCGGTCTCGAGACGCTTGCGGGCGAGCTCCGCGCCCCCCACTTCGCCGGAGTAGAAGTTCCGGTCCCAGTGAACGAGGTCCTCGACGGTCGTGAAGACGCCGCCGTCCCCCACCATGTTGAGCGTGGTCATGTCGATCTCGAAGCCGTCCTCGGATTCTCGCGGGCGGTAGCCGGTCGCGCGCCCCGGCACGATCTTGCGGAAGTCGTCGTGAAAATGCGTGTCCCTCATCCCGAGCGGCTCGAACAGGTAGCGCGCGGCGAACTGGGCGAGCGTCGACCCCGTGGCGCGGAGCAGAATCTGCGATAGGAGAAAGTAGCCGGTGTTGCTGTAGAGGTACTCGCTTCCCGGCTCAAAGTTGAGGTTCTCCTGGCGGCTCAGGCGATCGAGGATGTCTTGCTCGGTGTAGAAGTCCTCGTCGCGGAAGCCGGCCAGTTCCATCAGGGTCAAGTAGTCCCGGAGCCCGCTCGTGTGGTGGATCAGATGACGGATCGTGATGGGACGCTCGGTTTCGGGAAGCTCGGGGAGGTACAAGCGCACGTCGTCGTCGACCGAGAGCTTTCCCTGCTGTTCGGCCAAGAGTATGGCGAAGGCGGTGAACTGCTTTCCGAGCGAGCCGGTTCGGAAGACGGATCGCGTCGACAGAGGAACGTCGTGCTCGAGATTCGCCATGCCGTAGGCGCGCGAGTAGAGGAGCTCGCCGTTTTGGATCACACCGAGCGCACACCCCGGCGTATCCTTGCGATCCCATTGGCGAAAAAGGGCGTCGACGCCCACGTCGCGCGATGCCGCCGTTGCGGCAGTCGCCGCCAGCGAGAGCGTGAGGGCCAGAAGACTGACTTTCGACATAGCATTACTATTGGCCACAATGGGCTCCGCCGGCAAGGCGGGGTGCTCATCTGTCGCCCAACGGCAAGCCCTCGAATCGCGGACGTTGCAGGTGCCAACGAGTTGCGCCTCCCTGACAGTTCTGGCTAGAATCTAGCCAGAATGTATCAGATCGTCTTGGCGCCTGGGGCGGTCAAGGCGATGCGCAACCTCCCGGCACACGTCCGAGGTCGGCTACGAGATGCTCTCGAGCGCCACCTGCGGTATGAGCCGACAAAGTTGAGCAAGAGTCGCATCAAGCGGCTCCGGGGTCTCAACCGGCCCCAGTATCGGTTGAGAGTGGACGATATTCGGGTGTTCTATGACGTCACAGAAGAAAGGGTTGAGGTCCTCGCCGTCGTTAGCAAGGACGCGGCGCAAGCGTGGCTCGAACGAGAAGGGACGTCCGAGACGGGCGGTGCCACTGGCGAAGCTCAAGGACGACCTCTCGAAGTATCTACGCCTGGCGGCCGATGAGGAGATCCTCATCACGCGGCATGGACAGCCTGCCGGAGTGCTCATCGGCTTCGAGTCGGAAGAGGACTGGTTCGACTACCGGCTCGAGCATCACCCCGAGTTCCTTCGCCGCATCGCCGAGGCACGGGAAGCCCTCCGGAAAGGTCACGGTGTTCGGCTCGAGGAGCTCGAGGATTAATCTGACCCGCGGGTCACAGGCGCAGGGGGCGTGGTGGGGCCATCAGGATCGAGGGGTCCGATCTCCAGTCGACGCCGGGCACGTCGATATAGAGCTCGACTTCGTTTCCGTCGGGGTCGAGAACGTAGAGGCTGTGGGTGACGATGTGGTCGCTCGAGCCCACGAGGGTAACGCCCGCGTCCCGGAGCTTCGAGAGCAACGCGCGCAGGTCGTCGTCGCTGTCACCCACTTTGAGGCCAAAATGGTACAGGCCGACCCGCGTTCCCTGGGGGATGGGACGGGCGTCCTGGCCGACGGCGAAGAGCAGGAGCTCGTGATGCGTTCTTCCGCTCGAAAAGCCGGCCGCCCGTGCCGGCACGGCGAAGATCTCGCGAAACCCGAGCACGTCGCGGTAGAACGTGCGCGCTCGCTCGAGATCGCGCACGTAGAGCACGATGTGGCCGAGCTCTCGAACTCCCATGGACCCCTTCGGACTTCCGCTATTCGACCGCTCGCGACCGCTGCCTGACGCACGGCGGGGAGTCGGCAGGACGTGTGCGTCACGAGTCGCTCCGGTCGAGCCCGCGCAGCGCGCGACGATCTTTTCCGTTACCCTACTCGGAAAGCGCTACTCCTGACAAGTGGGCCAGCCGGCCATAGGCACGATCACTCGAACCGCTCGCGGAACTTGGACGGAGTCCAGGGACTTCGCCGCCACGTGTGATGTAGAATGCGAGCTCTCGAATCCATTCGCAATAACCGCAGGAGGTTCTTCGTGGTGTACTCGCGCTCTGCAGTCCGCATCTCGATCGTTTTCGGGCTCGTTATGACGGCTCTCGTCTTGGCGCTTCTTTCCCCCTCGTTGCGGGCGCAAATCAACGATTCCGGTACGATCGCGATACCGGCGATGGTCATCCGGGACTCGACGGACGGCGTGGTCGGAGACGTCGTCGGCGTGGACAACAACAAGCCCTACGTCGTCTTGACCGAAGGCAGCAACAAAGTGTTGCTCCGCGTCGGAAAGACGGAGTTCGCGTCCCAGGCCCGCGTCTTCTTCACCAACACCACCTGCAACAGTGCCCAGATCTACCTCGATTTGCCCGTCAACGTGGGAGGTCTCGACGAGATGCAGGACGTGACGTACGGCATCGGGCCCGGGAACGTTTTGTACCGCTCGGACGTGCTGATGAACGGCGTAATGACGATGTCGGAGTGGATCTCGGTCAATCCCGTGGGTCCCTCACAGTGCTTCGTCTCCACGAAGATGGGCGATCGGATGAGCGCGGTGATGGTCCAGGACATGGACATCATCTTTCCGCCACCTTACATCGTCGAGTGAATCTTATATCCTTACAAACGGATCGGTGATCTCGCTCGTCACGAGCCACTACACTACCCTCGGTGATGTTGCGGCTGGTCGTGCTTTCCCTCCCCACGGGGGCGCTCTACTGGCTCGTCGCCACGCGCGAGCTGGGCTGGGAAACCTTGGAGCTCTGGGCGATCTGGGCGGCGCTCCTCTTCTTCTACGCGCTCGGGATCCGGGCGAGCTCGCGGGCGCGCGGATGGCTTTCGGTCGGTTTCATCCTTATTACTTCGGCGGCGTTCCGGGCGGGCTCGTTCCTCTTCGAGCGACCGCTGGACCTTCCGAAGGCGGGAGTCGCCGGAGCCGATGTCCTTGCCCTCCTCGTGGGGCTCGCGTTGTTGCGGCGGGCGAAGCTTCCGCTCGGGCTCGTGCT
>DASPGQ010000415.1 GCA_035620555.1 Vicinamibacteria bacterium | reverse complement strand
CGTCCGCGTCGCGATGGTCGAGGAGGAACTCCAAGAAGCGGCTTCCCGACTCGAACGCTTGCACGAGAAACCGTTCGTCGCGAGCGATTTGGTACACCTCCCAGTTGATCCAGGAGTAGAAGGGAGCGGAAGTCGTTTTCTGACCGTCGACGGGAAACGTCCTCACGACGTACGGCCCCACGCGGTAGGGGATGTAGCCGTCCGGCTCCTGCGCTTCCATGAACACGCGTTGGGAGTCCATCGCGCTCTGCGGATCCAGGTGGGCGTAGGCGAGCATCGAGAGGCTCTCGTGGAATACCTGGCCGTCGTGGCCCCAGCTCCAGGTGGGCTCGCGGGAGAAGACGTAGTAGTTGAACCGGGTTCGGCCCTCGGGAGGCAGCATCGACTGGCGCGCGAGGGACAAAGCGCCGCGGTACACCAGCTCGTCGTCGGGGTCGAGCGCGAGTCGCGGCGCCTTCGAAAGAATCGCCGCCTCGTCGCGCTCGAGCGAGGCGACGTCCACGCCGAGGACCGATCGCGCCGCGGCGAGCGCACGGTCCCGCTCTTCGGACAGTGGGGCGACGGCTCGAACGAGGCGAAACGACGACGATCGTCCCGGCGCGAGGACGATCTCTCGCATCAGCAGCAGGGTTCGCGGTTGGCGCGACAGATCGCCGCTGACGAGCCCTCGATTCAGCTCGTGAAGGAGCCCGGATTCCGAGGGATAACCACCGAAGGAGGAGAGCGGACCGTCCACGAGCATCGCGTCGTGAAAGCGGCCGTCATATTCGGGTGGGGGCGACTCCGACAGAGCGTCTACGGGCTCGTCGTGCCCAAAGAGGAAGCCGTCCCCGCCGTCGGTCAGGGAAGCGGCGTGGAATCCCGTTGTCGGAGCGTGGGCGAAACCGTAGATCCCGAGCTTCTTCTCGCGGTCGCTCTCGTTGCGAATCTCGAGCCCGAGGAGCGCCGCGCGGGACGAATAGACCGCGAAGCGGGCGTCGACGACCACTTGGTGAAAAGGCTCGAAGTCGAATCGAGCGACGCTCGGATACGATTGCCGAATCACTGGCCGGCGCGAATAGGCGGAGACCTCGTGTGCGAGGACATCTCCGAGCTCGAACCCGACTCCCCACGATCCGGCGCTGTCCGAGGTCAGCTCGAGCGGCCGACTGTCGTCGTAGAAACGGAGATGGTAGCCCTCGTCGACCAGGTACTCCGAGCGTTCAAGGGGCGCCGCGTACGTGGTGAAGACCGGGTCGTCGGCGGATGCGGAAAGGATTGGAAGCGGCTCGGCGGCCTGCAGGGCCGAGGCGGCAGCGAGAGCCAGAGCGACGAGCGACATAGGAGTGGCGGGCCGGAGTGTACAGCAAACGGATGGAGCGGCGCCCCAACGTCATCAGGTGGATTGGGCTAGACTCGATCACCGTCATGAGACAGCCGCTCGCGATGCTTTCGTTCTTCCTTGTGGCCGCGTGCCTTCGGCCCGACGCGGACTCGAAGCCGGACGCGTCACAAGCGGCTGGCCCTGATGCCCCGCTCTCGGCCGCGCGCGCTCCGGCGGCATCCCCCACGCCGGGAGGGTTCGAAGCGGAGCGGCTCGCGGGCGCACCCGTTCGTGTCGTCTGGACTCGCGACATCGGAGACGGCACCGACATCATCAGCTCCGGCGAACGTTTGGTTCTCGTGGGTCTCGATTCTGGAGACGAGCTGGGCGAGCGGCCCATCCTCTCCGAGCCGTCGAGCTATGCGAAGCCACTCATCGCTCCCGGTGGCGACCGGGTGGTCTTCTCGAAAACCTCTGAGGACAGCGTCCACATCGTCGACTGGGATGGCACCGGCGAAAGACGACTCGTCAGCGGATTTGCGCTCGCGGTGTGGAAGGATCCGCGGGACGGCCGAGAATGGGTCTACGTCGGCTCGGAGCAAGCGGGAAGAAACCCGCCCGCTTATCGGGTCATCACTCGTCACCTTCTGAATGAACCCTCGGTGGCGGAGCGCGTGTGGGCCGGAGAGCGCGTGAGCGGCAACACGTTCCAGCTGTCGCGCGACGGGCGATTTGCTGGCGGGCTCTTCCCCTGGCCCAGAGCGGGCGTGGCCAATCTCGAAGCCGGTACGTGGCACGAGCTGGGGGAAGGGTGTTGGACGGGATTCTCCCAGGATGACAGTCATCTCCTCTGGATCTTCGACGGATCGCATCGAAATCTCACCCTCGTCGACGCCGGGGGAGAGCGGCGCTGGCGCGTGACCATCAATACCGCCCCGGGGATCGACGGCTTCGAGGTCTATCATCCCCGATGGACCAATCACCCTCGGTTTCTGGTCGTGACCGGCCCCTACACCGTTGGCGCCGGCGAGAACAAGATCCGCGGCGGAGGGAGCCAGGTCGAGATCTTCCTCGGCCGGTTCGCGCCCGATTTCACCGCGGTCGAGGAGTGGGCGCGAATCACGTACAACGATTCGGCCGACTTCTATCCGGACGCCTGGATCGACCTGGATGCCGTCGACGTCGTCACCGACGCGCAGGCGATCGGGCCTTCGGAGACGGACGCTTCGCCCGTTGCCGATGGGGACTCCAAGCACTCCCGCCGCCTGGTCGTCGACGTCGAGGTGTTGCGCGATGTGCGGGTTCCGACGCCGACCGAGATCGCCCCCTACCGCCAGGGGCTGCTCGCGATGGAGTACTCCGTCCTC
>DASPGQ010000414.1 GCA_035620555.1 Vicinamibacteria bacterium | reverse complement strand
GGATCGAGCACCCCCACTTTGACGCCGACGAAATCCCGCTCGGCAGTCAGCGACCGTTCAACGAGCTCCGATGGAGAGAGCTCGATGCCGTTGACGTCGGCTAGAGCCGTCAGGTAGGCGAGCAGCACCGAAGCCGACGAGCTCAACCCGCCGCCGGGAAGGGTCCCGTGGATGCGACCTCGAATCCCCGCGGGCGAGCCCGACAAGCGGTCGCGCAGCGCGTGCACCGCCGCGGCGACGTAGCGGCCCCAACCGTCATAGGCGTCGACCGATCCGAGCCTCGCCCACTCGATGACGACTTCGCCGGGGAAGTTATCGCTCGCAAGCTGAATGATCGGGGCCGTCGTATAATTCAATGCGCTGTGAGCGCTCACCGCCATCCCCAGCGTGGGACCGCCCTGATGATCGATGTGAGCGCCAATCGGGCAGATGCGATACGGGGAGATCACGACCCGGACCTTCTCCTCGCCTTCTCCACGCATGATCGCGCTCTAGGATGGCCATGATTTCACGAAGAGAATTTCTTGTCACCAGCGGCGTTGCGATCTTGGGGCGACAGGCGCCTGTCCGGAAGACTCGGGTCGCGCTCGTCGGGACCGGCGTCCGCGGCTCGGGATTGTGGGGCCGAACGCTCAAGACAGACTACGACGACGTCGTGGAAATTGTGGGCCTCTGCGACATCAATCCTGGCCGGCTCGAGTACGCCAAGGGTTACATCGGCGTCGATTGCCCCACCTTCACGAGCTTCGAAGGAATGCTCGAGGCGACGACCCCCGATCGCGTCATCGTGACGACGGTCGACGCCACTCACGACAGGCTCATCGTCGGAGCGATGGAGGCGGGTGTCGACGTCATCTCCGAAAAGCCGTTGACGACGGATGAGACGAAGTGCCAAGCCATCATCGACGCCCAGGCGAAGACGGGTCGGAACCTCGTCGTGACCCACAATTACCGCTACGCGCCCCATCGCGAGCGGATGAAAGCGATGCTGATGGAAGGCCGCATCGGCCGGCTGACGTCGGTGGACTTCCACTGGTATCTCGACGTCTACCACGGCGCGGCCTACTTCCGTCGGTGGCACGGAAAGGAACGGTTCAGTGGCACGTTGTTCGTGCACAAGGCGTGTCATCATTTCGATCTCTTGAACTGGTGGATCGGCTCCGAGCCCGAGCTCGTATACGCGCAGGGGGCGCTCGAGCACTACGGGAGCAACCACGAGTTCCGGTCGAAGCAGTGCCGCGGCTGTCCGCACCGGGATCGTTGCAACTACTACTGGAACATCCTCGAAGATCCGCACCTCGTCGGCCTCTACGTCGACAACGAGCACCACGACGGCTACATCCGGGACGGGTGCGTGTGGTCGGAGGAGATCGACATCTACGACAAGATGGCGGCCTCGATCCGCTACGTCAACGGCGTGCAAGTAAGCTACTCGTGTACGACCTACTCGCCCTACGAGGGCTACCGTATCGCTTTCAATGGCACCGATGGCCGCCTCGAAGCCTGGATTCATGAGCGCCAGCCGTGGGCGAGCGAGGACTACGACGAGCTCCGCGTCACCGACAACTTCGGCGAGACGGAGCTCCACCGCATCCCGCACCCCGCCGGCGGTCACGCGGGCGGCGATCCTCGAATGCAGGATCATATCTTCCGCGATCCCGACGGTCCCGATCCTTACGGCCAGCGCGCGGGGCTTCGCCAAGGTGCCCTATCGGCGCTCGTCGGAATCGCGGCACGCAAGAGCGTGAAGTCGGGCGAGCCGGTGCGCATCGCCGACCTCACGACGCTCACGCCGGGTTGACGCGACGGGAACAGTCGGAGTCGAGGATGCTCCGCGACCGAGCGCACCTTCTCTCAGAGCACGAATGGGCAAACTCGACTCGGACAGGCTTCAAGACCGACCGGCTTCGAGGAGCAGGGCGAGAGCCTCGAGCCGTTCGGTCCAGTACTCCTTCCTTCGCGTGGCGGCGGACTTCGTCGACAAGCCCTCGTGCTGGATTGCGACCTGAGTCTTTTTGGGTCCCTTGGCGACAAAATATACGGAGACCCGGGTGCCATCCTCCCACATGATGCGCATCGACTTCCGGGGCATGGAGGTGCGCACCCTGATATCGATTCCGGACAGCCAGCTTTTGCGAGTACGGGTGACGCTGAACGCTCGGTAGACCGCGGCGATGGGAGCCGAGAACGTCTTGCTCTTGTTGGCGTCGTACGTGCCACCACGCCTCTGACCGATCTCACGCAAGCCGCGGATGCGTTCATACCCGACAGTCACCATTTGCGCCCACCACCCGGGTGTGCCGAACGCCTCGTGCAGCAAACGGGCGATATCGCGATGAGGCATGGAGGCGGCGCTCTTTGCATCGAGAAGGCGCACCCACTCGGCCCATGAGCGGCCGGTTTTGTCGCGGACGGCGTCGTCGCTCATGCCAGCAAGCTTCGCGAAGTCCGGGAGTGTGTTGGAGCGCGTTTTCTTTTGAATGAGCTGCGCGCGAGCGGTCGTATAGGCCTCACCCGTTTTCTGCATTCGAGAGCGTGTGAGGCGCTTGAGATCTTTGTTCTTCGGCATCGTAAACTCCTTCGTTCGAGCCGCTCGGCAACCTCCCCAGCAGTGAAGCCTGTGCGGCCATCCGAACAGAGCTCAATCGATGCCGATTCGGGAGTATGCCCCCCTTTGCCTCTCGCTTCTCGCGAAGGGACCCTCGCTGGGGGAGGGCCGAAGAGGTTCGGCGCGAATCACCGCCGAAGTCAGGATGGATCAATCAAGAGGTTTTCGTCAAGAATCTCGCCTTAGTCGACCGCCACGGCCTTCCATAGGATGGAGGCCATGAGTTACCAGGATCGCGTCTCGTGCTGCACCGCAGCTGACGGCTATTTCCAGTCGGGCTTCACTGCGAAAAAGAAGCTCTCTCGACCCCGTTCCACGAAGAGCACCACCTCATCGGGCTTCTCGTTCCGCATCGTATCGAGAACTTCCCGAAATCGACGGAGATCCGACACCTCGTGCTCACCGAGACGAACCACGAGGTCTCCTGGCGCGACGCGGTTCGTGTTCCCGCTCACACTGACCGGAGGTTCGACGATGACGACGCCTCTCTGGTCGGGCTGGAGAAAACGGGTTGCCAGATAGTCGTACGTCACCTCCCGCACGAGCAGGTCGAGCTCCTCCACCTCGAGCGTCTCCGCCTCTCGAGACGACCGGGGCGCTGGCGCCAACTGCGCGACGGCTTCCATCCGTTGCCCGTGACGAATGTATGAGATGGGCAGGCTCGCGTCCGGCCCCGCCCGCAGGATCTTCTCCGCGAGGGTGCCGATGTCCTCGTCGCGCTGCACGTCGATCGGACTCGCGCCGAGCTCGACGAGAACGTCACCCACTCGAAGACCCGCGCTTTCTGCGGGCGAGCCCTGGTATACATAACCGAGCAGGACGCCGCTCGCGACGGGAAGACCCATATGAGCGGCGAGCTCCGGGGAAACCGCTTGCATCTCCACGCCGAGCCAGCCGCGCCGCGTGGGGCTCGTCTGGGTGAGACTGACGTTCGCGTCGACGAGCTCGCTGGCCGGCCTGGCGAAGCCGCGGCCGACTCCTTTCGGCAGGTCTCGCATGACCGTCAAGAAGGCAAGCGGATTTCGCGAGCGCGCGTCGGGAACCGGCACCGTGAGCGCGTCGAGGTATCCCACGATCTCTCCTGATAGCCGGACGGCGAGGGAACCCACGGGATCCGCCGCCCCGGTCGCCAAGACGAAACCGGACCTCGGTCTGCTGGTTACGGCTTGAACTCGAGACAGCTCCACCGATACCGCGGCGAGCGGCTCCGGCAACAGGCTGACCACGACGAGTTGTTCGCCGACCTGGACGGCGTCGGGCACGGAAGAGAAGCTAACGGGTTCGAACTCGCGGTCCTCGCTCTGGATCTGAAAGAAAGCGACGTCGGCTTCCTGGTCCCTTCCGAGGAGCGTTGCGTCGTACTCGCTTCCGTCGACGAGTCGCACACGAGCATTGGCGATCTGCGGCTCCGCACGCCCGACCGAGGCGGGAAAACGAATTCCCACACCGTGAGGCACCTGGTTGAAGGGCTCGTAAACGATCGCGCTCGTGAGCACCACGCCTCGCGGGGAAACGATGACCCCGGTCGTGGCGAGCTCCTCTTCTTCCGGAGGCTCGGCGGTGGAGCTGCGAACCTGCTGGCGGTAGCGGACTCTTACGAGGCTGTCGCGATACTGCTCTTCGACGCCGGCGAGCCGCTCGGCGACAGAATCTTCCTCGGGAGCCCCCAGGAGAAGCAAAACGAGAAGCTCAATCATCATAACTCGCCTCGATGAGAATCCAGCGCCGCGAATGCCGCCGCATTACCGTCACCAGGATTCTGTCTCGTCTTTGCCCGTCGTATTCGCGATAGACTCTTCGAAGATCATCCAGGTTCCCGATGGACTCCTCCTCGAGGGCGATGATGCGATCTCCGGGGAAGAGCTGGGCGCGGAAAGCAGCGTCGTTGGGCTTGACTCCGGCGACGAAGACTCCCGAGCTGTCGGGCAAGTTGAGCTCGAGCGCGGTCTCGCGGGTGATGCCGCGTGCGGTGAAGCCCCAGCTCGCGCAGTCCATCTCGTCCGAGCTCGATTCCCCGAGCTCTTCCGTAGTTGCTACAACATTCATCTCGCTGCCGCCGCGGGCGATGAGGAGGTCCACGTCTTCTCCGACCGCGGTGTCGGCAATCGTCTTGTAAATCGCGGGAAGCTCCTCGGTGAACTGGGCGGAAAGACGGCGGCCACGGTAGGAGAGAAGGAGGTCGCCCGCCTTTATCCCCGCTCGCTCCGCGGGCGAATCAGGATCCACGCTTCGGATTACCACCCCGGGGACGGGCTCCGCCTCGAAGTACTGGGCGAGCTCTTCCAGCGGCTGAAACGTGAGCCCGAGCCAGCTTCTCGTCATGCGTCCGTGCGCAATGAGCTCCCGAGCGACTTCCTTGACGATGTTGACGGGAATCGCGAACCCGATGCTCGATGCCCCGAACGCCCCCCTCGAGTTCACCCCGACGACCTGACCCTCCAGGTTCACCAGGGGTCCGCCGCTGTTACCCGGATTGATCGCCGCGTCGGTTTGAATCCAGGTATTGAACGAGCCCGTTCTTTCACCGGTGGGCAGTTTCAAATCATCGGAAAGATAACGATCCTTACTGCTCACCACGCCGAACGAGAGTGAGCGTTGGAGGGCGAGAGGGCTTCCCAGGGCGATCACTTGCTCGCCCACTTCGAGTGTGTCCGAATCGCCCAGCTCCACGCTGGCGGGAATCTTCTGCCCCGGCCGGAGCTCGAGGCGCAGGAGCGCGATGTCG
>DASPGQ010000413.1 GCA_035620555.1 Vicinamibacteria bacterium | reverse complement strand
CACGTTCCCGGTGACGATGTAGGGGCTCCCGGCGAGCGTCCACGTCGTATCGGACGTAATCGCACCGCTCACGTTGGTGTCGGCGAACGAGACCGCCGAAGCCGCAAACAGGGCGAATGCGAGAAAGAGTGGTTTGGGATTCCGTTTCATGACGTCCTCCGCAAATCGGAACGCGGTTTCCCCTCGGTGAAGCGATTGTGTGAGTCCCGTCGAGCTTGGCACCGCAACCTATCCGAAGTGAACAGAATTGTCAATATGTGGAAACTACTGAGTTTTGGTGTGACTCACCTCACAATACGCAGTCGCCTTCAGACATCGACCAAACCCGCCCGAACCGCCACAACCGCGAGCTCGGCCGCGTTTCGAACCTCGAGCTTCTTCATGAGGCGATAACGGTGACTCTCCACCGTGCGTAGTCTCACCTCGAGCGTTTCGGAGATGGCCCCGTTCGAGTTTCCTTCCACGAGGAGTTTCAAGACGCGGAGCTCGCTGACCGTCAAACCAAAAGGACGGGGAGCGGAATGGAAGGGACACGGACGCGTTGCTCGTTTTCGGTTGGCGCCGTCGCCAACCCGCGAACCTCCACGAGCAACGAAACGAATGGCCTCGACGATGGAATCAGCAGTCTGGCACATGCCGACCTGCGCAAGGGTTGGCACGGTCTGTTCGAGGGGGGTGGTGATCTCGGGTGACTTGCCGCAATTCATCGTCATGACGACGACACCCATCGAAACCAGGTTCGACCGGGCCACGCGCTCCCGGCTCGCTGGAAGCAGCATCCCGTCCAGAACGGCGACGTCGGCGGTCCTGTCTGACAGGAGCGCCCAGGCCGCGGTTGAATCCGAGGCCTGCGCGACGACGTCGATGTCATCGTGCTTGGAGAGAAAATATGCGAGGAGATCGGTCATCAGCCGAAAACGGATCGCGACCAAGGTCCGGATTGATTTCGCTCCCGAGTGCATCGAAACAAGCCCTCCACAAAGCGTCCATCGGACCTGGGAGGGCCGGTCGCGTGGTCGTCACCTCCGCCCAGGCAAGCCAACCGGCTGCCCGACGGACTTCCAGGTTACGACCGGAACGAAGGAGGAGCGGTCAAAAGGTCGTTGTCGTCGTGGAGTGATTTTCTTATGACACGGTGAGGATTGCCCATCTCGACCCCAGGCTCTCCGCCAGTCCCATGAATCTGGAGGTGTAGTCGCTCGGTGGCGACGAAAAGTCACTCTGCGAGGGTTTTTTTTTCGGAGGCACCATCACTCCTGGCGCGATTACGACGTCTCGCCGGACCCTCGGGCGAGCCCCACCTCTGATTCTCGAGGAGAATTGGTTCGAAGAGCTCGTGCGCCTCGCCCCCACGGCATGTCGACGCTTCAATTGGTGCGCACAGCTCGCTTCAACCCCGCGCCAGGTAGTCCGCAGGTGTCAGAATCCGGATGCCTTCGAAGGGGCTCAAGACGAGCAAGTCGTCATCTCCGGTGATGATCATGTCGGCCTGACCGCTCACGGCAAGCGCCAAGAACTTGTCGTCCTTCGGATCTCGGCAGGCCTGAACCACGCCTACGACGGGAACCCATTCGCCGACCCGTCCAAGGAGACGGAGGAATTGCTGGCGATCCTCGAGCGTGACGTAACGATCGAACTTGGGACGGGCGAGAACTTCCGCGAGCTCTGCCATGGTCGCCTCGCACAGGAGAAGCTGGCCTTCGTCCACGACCGCGCGGACGGCGCGCCCCGGCATGGAATCAGGCAGTAGCAGGCGACTGATGAGTGCGTTGGTGTCGATGACCAAGCGCTCCCTAGTCTTCATCCAACAAGATCTCGGAGAGCCCTTCCTCGGTCAGACCCCGCGCGGCAGCATCTCGCGCCACGCGATCGCAGAAACGTTGGAATTCTGCAGCATTGAGGGCACGCAGACGCTCATACTCCTGGATGGAAAGCAGCACGGCGACATCGCGCTTCTGGCGCCGAATCACAACCGGCTCGCGTTGCGCCGCATCGAGCAGCGCTGCTAAGCGTTGCTTGGCTTCTGTGGCGGAGACATAACGCATGAAACTCCAACCTTATTGATGTCCATTATAGACTAAAATGAACAAAATAGACGAAATAGACTGAAGATATGACGACCCAGCGGCTGGAGACGGCCGCGTGCGGACGTACAAATCGCCCGCTCCGAAGGGGGCAGCGATCTCGTACGCGTTTGAGCTTCGTTCCGGGAGCTGGCGCCAAGATTTCTATCAGGGCGCGCTTTTCAACACCTCCAACCGTCGGTCTTACTCAATATGTGATTTGCGACTCCGGCGATTCGAGCCCCAGAAAGAGATACAAGCCTCGGTCGATTGACGCCAGCTCGCTCGCTCGAATGCGTCTCTGCATCCAGCGAGACAACAGACGTTTTTCGATGATGGAACGGACGATCCGGAAAGCCGGGTTCGAGCTCTCGAGCCGGCGCGAGAACTGATCTGGTCTGCCGCCGTTTACACGCGGTGAAGTTGATGGCGGTCGGCTCCACCCGGAGCCGCATTTCGTGATGAAGTCGCGATGAGGAGTCCGAAGGATTGTAACGTGTAACGTTATTCGATATAATCCCACCTGGGAATCGGCCGAGGTGATCCTCTCCTTCCAAGACGCCGGGACGGAAGATATCTTCAACCGAAGGAGAACCAAGGCCGCCAGGAAACTCTGCCCGGAATCGGTATGGAAGATAGCCCAGCGGAAACTGGACCAGCTGAACGCTTCCGTTTCCTTGAGCTCCCTCGCTGTGCCTCCGGGGAATCGCTTGGAAGCCCTGAAAGGAGATAGAAAAGGGCAGCACCGCATTCGCGTTAACGACCGGTATCGCGTCTGCTTCCGATGGACGGATGAGGGAGCGGAGGGGGTCGGGGTCGTGGATTATCACTGAGAGCCTAAGGGAGAAGACGATGCTTCGAGTTCCAACGCATGGGCCCCCGACCCACCCGGGGGAAATGCTGCTCGAGGAGTTCTTGAAACCGCTGGGGATGACTCAGACCGAGCTCGCCGAAAGGATGGGCGTGTCGTACCCTCGCGTGAACGAGCTCATCCACGGAAAAAGAGGCATTACCCCGGACACCGCCCTGCGACTCGAGCGCCTGCTCGGGATCGAGGCACAGTTCTGGCTCAATCTCCAGTTGGCCTGGGACCTCTATCAAATGAAGCGTTCGGGGGCAGCCAAAGAGATCGCGAGAGTGAAGAAGCTGCCGCAGCTTTCCAAGGCATGAGTGTCCGTTCCCGTCCGCTCGGAAACTGATAGGGAATCCTCTCGGCCAGTTCCGGAAACGGCTCCCTTCCCTCTCGCCCGTGGCGGCGGGATCCGAATCGGCTCAGCCGACCCCGATCGAACCCCCTCGCTGATGCCGCCACGAACGAGAAGGAAACTGGGAGGCTCGTTTGGTTACGGCACCTTCCAGCCGGTGATCTTGATGAGATCGTCGGTGAAGCCAACTTCTCCCGGAGTGGGATTCGAAGCCGGGTCGTTCAGCGCCGGATCTTGGAGACCGTGCTGAATGATGTAGTAGGCGGTCTTCCCCGTCCCGTCGAAGATGAACCCGGTCGGCTCGGAGTCGGGGTCCCGAACGCTCAGCATCCGCAGGCAGCCGTCGGTCATCAGATCCCGGTCCCGGCCGTCGGGTAAACACGCCCAGATGTCGCCGAAGTCCGTGTCCTCGATGACATACACGTTGCTCGTTTGGATCTGAATGTCCAGGTTGTCGTGGCTGTTGAGCCGGTCGTCGCCCAGGAGGAATCGCGTGACTTGCGCCTCGGCCGGCGCGTTCGAGCTCGAGCTCTTGAGAAGGTTCTCATCGAAATCGTTATTGAAGACCGTCTCGAAGGCGTCGACCTC
>DASPGQ010000412.1 GCA_035620555.1 Vicinamibacteria bacterium | reverse complement strand
CGGGCTCTTGTTGGTGACCAGGTCGATGAAGCCGGGATCCTGATGGGAGAAACCGTTGTGGTCCTGGCGCCAGACGGTAGACGACAGCAGAATGTTCTCGGAGGCGACCGGGGCCCGCCAGGGCACATGGTTCTTCGAGATGTCCAGCCACTTCGCGTGCTGGTTGAACATGGAGTCGATCACGTGGGCGAAGGCTTCATAGGTATGGAAGAAGCCGTGCCGGCCGGTGAGGAGATATCCTTCGAGCCAGCCGATGAGGGTGTGCTCCGAGAGGATCTCCATCACCCGTCCGTCGGGAGCGAGCTCGCCCCCGTCGGAGTCCTCCGGGAGCATGTCGGCCATCCAGACCTTCTTGCTCGCCTCGTAAACCGCCTGCAGCCGGTTCGAGGCGGTCTCGTCCGGTCCGAAGACCCGGAAGCTGGTCGGATTGTTCTTCAGCACGTCGCGGAGATATTCGCCGAGCGGGCGGGTGTTCTCGTGCTCCATCGTCCCCCGGGAAGCTACCTCGACGGCGTACTTGCGAAAGTCCGGGAGCTTGAGGTCCTTTCGCAAAATTCCTCCGTTCGCGTTCGGGTTCGCGCTCATACGCCGGTTGCCCTTGGGAGCGAGCGCCTTCAACTCAGGCAGCAGCTTCCCGCTCGGGTCGAAGATCTCCTCGGGCTGGTAGCTGCGCATCCAGTCTTCGAGGAGCCTCAAGTTCGCGGGGTTGTCGCGGACGTCGGAAAAGGGCACCTGATGAGCGCGCCAGGAGCCCTCGACCTTGTGGCCCTTGATCTCCTTCGGTCCCGTCCAGCCCTTCGGGGTGCGGAGCACGATCATCGGCCACCGAGGGCGGATGGGCTTCCTCGATTGCCGGGCTTCTTTCTGCACGCTCCGGATCTGGCCGATCGCCTCCTCCAGCGTGGCCGCCATCTTCTGATGCATTTCCGCGGGATCGCTGCCCTCGACGAAGTACGGCGTATAACCGTAGCCGACGAAGAGCGCTTCCAGCTCCTCGTGGCTGATGCGCGCGAGGACGGTCGGGTTCGCGATCTTGTAGCCGTTGAGGTTCAGGATCGGCAGCACGGCGCCGTCCCGCACGGGGTTGATGAACTTGTTGGAGTGCCAGGCCGTCGCGAGCGGCCCGGTCTCGGCCTCGCCGTCTCCCACGACGCAGGCGACGATCAGGTCGGGTTTGTCCAGCGCCATTCCGTAGGCATGCGAGAGGCTATAGCCTAGCTCGCCGCCCTCATGGATGGACCCCGGGGTTTCCGGAGTCACGTGGCTCCCGATGTGCCCGGGGAAGGAGAACTGCTTGAAGAACTTCTGCAAACCTTCCGCGTCCTCGCTCTTGTCCGGATAGATCTCGGAGTAAGTGCCTTCGAGGTACGCGGGTCCCAGCACCCCTGGAGCTCCGTGGCCGGGCCCGGCCACGAAGATCGCGTCGAGGTCGTGTCGGACGATCATCCGGTTGAGGTGCAGCCAGACGAAGGACAATGTGGGGCTCGCTCCCCAATGGCCGAGAAGGCGATGCTTCACGTCTTCTGGCTTCAAAGGCCTCCGGAGGAGCGGATTGTCCTTCAAGTAGATCATTCCGACCGAAAGGTAGTTGCACGCCCGCCACCAGGCATTCATCCGTTCCAACTCTTCATTGCTCAGTGGATTCTCCATTGCCGTCTCCTCTTGTCTTCTCGCTTTCGACCGCTCCCAGCCGTTTTGTCACCGTTGCGACGGTCTCGTCCGCGACCAGGATCCCTTTGCCGTCCGCGCCGAGCGTCCGTGCGGTGGTTTCCAACTCCATCTTGGTCGTTCGCAATCTCCTTGCTCCTTTCGTCAGCAGAGCCCGGCATTCCATCGCTCGATTGCGGGAATGCCGTGGTAGTCGCTCAAAATGCTCACCGTCGCGGGATCGAGAAGGAAATGCCGTCCGGACTGCACGGGAAGACCCAGCCACCGTGCGGCGAAGACTCGGAAGAAGTGGCCATGGGCGAAGAGGGCGGCATCGCCTCTTCTCTCTCGGACTCTCGCAATCACGCGATCCACCCGCGCCCCGACCTCGCACGGACTCTCGCCGCCGGGACATCCGTCCACGAACAGCACCCACTTCGGCGCGCGGGAGCGGATTTCCTCAGTGGTAAGGCCTTCGAACTCGCCGTAGTTCCATTCCAGGAGATCGCGATCGATTCGCGCGCCGTCGCCGAGACCCGCCAGCCGGCACGTCTCCCGCGCCCGCTGAAGGGGACTGGTGAGCACGAGCTCGAGCTCGACTCCGAAGAAGAGCGACGAGAGCCGCTGGGCGGACCACCGGCCGTTCTCCGTGAGTGGAATATCCGTGGTTCCCGTGTGCTGCCCGCTCAGCGTCCACGCCGTCTCCCCGTGCCGGATCAGGAAGACCCGCTGCCGCGGCATGTTTCCCGCCCTCATGCAACAGCCCTCGAGACCGCCGCGCCCGAAGGAAGCAGCAGGTAAAAGCCCACCATCGAGCGCGGCTGGACTATGTAGCTCGGCAGGTCCACGAAAGGAGCGCTCTCCCAGGGAAGGATGTCCTGGGGTGGATCGAGCGCGGTATCCCAGTGGCGCCGCCAGCCTTCCCGGCTCTCCGCCGGAAGGGGAGGCAGCTCGAACGAAAGCGGCTCCCAGTATGCGTTCAGAATCGCGTGGTGGAGGAAACGCCCACGCAGGCTCCGGAACGTCAGGGCGAGGGAATGGGAGTGCTGGCTCCAGTCCGCCTGGTGGAGCTTCACCCCATGCCATTCGATCTGCGCCCGGCGCAGGATCTCGTTCAAGGAGATCCTGCCTTCTTCCGCCATCAGATCCCGGCTCAGGCGAGTATGGTTGAGCGCCCTGACGAACTGGTGGATGTCGCGGTGCCGCTCCAGGAGGGTCCAATCGAACCAGCTCACTTCGTTGTCCTGGCAGTAGGCGTTGTTGTTTCCGCCCTGAGTCCTTCGCACCTCGTCGCCCATGAGCAGCATCGGGGTGCCGGCGGAGAAGGCCAGGAGCGCGAAGAAGTTCTTGACCTGGCGGTTGCGCAGCGTCTCGATGGCCGGATCGTCCGAGGGGCCTTCCGCGCCGCAGTTCCAGCTCAGGTTGTCGTTCGAGCCGTCGCGGCTGTCCTCGCCGTTCGCCTCGTTGTGCTTGCGGTCGTACGAGACCAGATCGTTCAAGGTGAAGCCGTCATGGCAGGTCACGAAGTTGATGCTCTGCTCCGCCTCCCGCTCCTCGTGACCGTAGATGTCGGGGCTCCCCAGGAGCCGGGCGGCGACGCGGGACACGGAGCCCTCGTCGCCCTTCCAGAAACGCCGCACGTCGTCCCGGAACCGGCCGTTCCATTCCTGCCAGCGGTCCCCCACGAAGCTTCCCACCTGATAGAGTCCCGCCGCGTCCCAGGCTTCGGCGATCAGCTTGACGCCGGCGAGGAGCGGATCGGACTCGATATCCCACAGGACGGGGGGGTTCGGGAGAGGCCGCCCCGCCTCGTCGCGCGTGAGGATCGACGCGAGGTCGAAGCGGAAGCCGTCCACGTGCATCTCCGTTACCCAGTAGCGCAGGCTGTCCTGGATGAGGCGGCGGACGATCGGCTGGTTGGCGTTCAGCGTGTTGCCGCAGCCGGAGTAATCGGCGTAGCGGGACCGATCCTTCTCCAGGATGTAATAGAACTCGTTGGCGAGCCCGCGAAAGCAGAACGTGGGCCCGTTCGGGTTCCCTTCCGCGGTGTGATTGTAGACGACGTCGAGGAAGACCTCGATTCCCGCCTGGTGGAAGGCTTTGACCATGTCTCGAAATTCGTCGAGCGCCGCGAGGGGCTCCTTCCGGGAGCTGTACGCCTGGTGAGGAGCGAAGAACGATATCGGCTGGTAACCCCAGTAGTTCACCCGTCCCCTCGGGGCATCTTGAGCGTCGAACTGGAAGACCGGAAGGAGCTCGACGGCGGTGATGCCCAGGTCCTGGAGGTAGGGGATCTTCTCGATCAAGCCGGCATACGTGCCCCTCTTCTCCGAGGCGACTCCCGAGCTTTCATGACGGGTGAAGCCCCGCACGTGAAGCTCGTAGATGATGGTTTCCGCAAAGGGGCGCTCGATCCTGCGGTCGCCTTCCCAGTCGTAGGCTCCGGGATCCGCGACGACGCTCTTCAACGCGACCGCAGCGTTGCCGCCGGGCCGGGCTGCCGCTTCCCGGTCGTAGGCGTCGGGGACCGCCACCGCGAGACCGTAGGGGTCGAGGAGCATCTTCTCGCCGTCGAACCGGAGACCTCGCTCCGGCGCGAATGGCCCGTGCGCCCGGTAGGCGTAGACCTGGCCCGCCTCGAGACGGGGCACGAACGCGTGCCAGTAGTGGTAGGTGCGGTTGCGTTTCGGGTCGAGAGGGATGACTCTTGCCGGCGCCGGCGCGTCCGCGCCATCGAACAACAGGAGCTCCATCCACGCGGCGCTCTTGGAGAAAACGCTGAAGTTGACGCCCCCGGGGCAGAGGGTGGCTCCGAGAGGAGCGCTCGTCCCTTCGGTGACCGCACTCACATTCACATTCATCTCCCGTCCCTGGGGAGAGGGCTGGCGTGCCAGATGTCGCGGCAATACTCCCGGATCGATCGATCCGAGGAGAAGCGGCCGACCCGGGCGGTGTTGAGGATCGACATGCGGGTCCAGTTCTTGGGGTCGGAGTAGGCTTCGCTCACAAGGCGCTGGCAGTCGATGTAAGACTGATAGTCCGCGAGCAGCAAGTAGTCGTCCCGGGTCAGGAGCGATACCAGGAGCGGTCGAAAGAGCTCACGGTCGCCGCCGGAGAAGAGCCCGGAATCGATGAGGTCCAACGCCTGGCGCAGCTCGGGATTCGATTCGTAAATCTCACGGGGCGAGTACCCGTGGGCTTTCCGCCTCTCGATTTCCTCGGCGGTCAGGCCGAAGAGGAAGAAGTTCTCGTGGCCCACCGCGTCGCGGATCTCGACGTTGGCCCCGTCGAGCGTCCCGATGGTGAGGGCACCGTTCATGGCGAACTTCATGTTCCCGGTGCCGGAGGCCTCCTTGCCCGCGGTCGAGATCTGCTCGGAGAGGTCCGCGGCGGGATAGACCGGCTGGCTGTGCTTGACGTTGAAATCGGGGAGGAAGACCACCTTGAGGAGGTCGGAGACTCTGCGGTCCTGGTTCACGACCGAAGCCACGGAGTTGACGAGCTTGATGATGAGCTTCGCCATGCGATATCCGGGGGCCGCTTTGCCGGCGAAGATCACGGTGCGGGGCACCGGGCTCGCTCCCGCCCCCCGCCGCAGCTGGTTGTAGAGCGTGATCACGTGAAGCACGTTGAGGTGCTGCCGCTTGTACTCGTGCAGCCGCTTCACCTGGATGTCGAAGAGCGATCCCGGGTCCACCACGATTCCCGTGCGCTCCTTGATTACCGAGGCCAGGACCCGCTTGTTCTCCGCTTTCACCTCGCGCCACTCCTCCTGGAAGCCGGGATCGGTGGCGAAGGGCTCGATGCGCTCGAGCTCGTGCTCCAGGTCTGAGATCCATCGATCCCCGATGCGGCTGGTGATGAGGGCGCTCAGCTTCGGATTGCAGAGCGCCATGAATCGGCGCGGCGTGACGCCGTTGGTCACGTTCAGGAACTTGTCCGGGGCGATGGCATACATATCGCGCAGCACCGTCTTCTTCAGGAGCTCGGTGTGGAGGGCCGCGACCCCGTTGATGGCGTGGCTCCCCACGCTCGCCAGGTGGGCCATGCGGACGTACTTCTCCCCCGATTCGTCGATGAGGGAGAGCCGCGCAAGGAGGGCATCATCGCCGGGATGGCTGCGCCGGACGTCGTCCAGGAACCGGCGGTTGATCTCGTAGATGATCTCCAGGTGGCGGGGCAGGAACTTCCGGAACATCGCGACCGGCCACCTCTCGAGCGCCTCGGAAAGGAGCGTGTGGTTGGTGTAGCCACAGGTTTCCTGGGTGATGGTCCAGGCCTCCCCCCAGTCCATGGAGTGCTCGTCCACCAGGAGCCGCATCAGCTCGGCGACCGCGATGGAGGGATGGGTGTCGTTGAGCTGCGCCGCCCAGTAGAGAGGAAGCTCGCGGAGGTCCTTCCCTCGCAGCCGATGGATGTGGACCATGTCCTGGAGCGAGCAGGAGACGAAGAAGTACTGCTGCGCCAGCCGCAGATGCTTTCCCACTTCGGGCTCGTCGTTCGGATATAGCACCTTGGAGATCGTCTCCGAGAGAACCTTCTCGTCCACCGCGCGGTAATAGTCGCCCACGTTGAACGCATCGAAATCGAAGGATTCGATGGCTTCCGCCTTCCACAGACGCAGCAGGTTGGTGGTCGAGGTCCGGTACCCGGGCACTGGGGTGTCGTAGGCGACCCCCCGGACCACCTTCTCCGGAACCCAGCGGACCCGGTGGCGGCCCTGCTCGTCCTGGTAGGACTCGGTTCGCCCCCCGAACTTCACGTCATAGGCGATCCCCGGGCGCACGATCTCCCACGGGTTTCCGAAGCGAAGCCACTTGTCGGTGAGCTCGACCTGCCAGCCGTCGCGGATGGCCTGGTCGAAGATCCCGAACTCGTAGCGGATCCCATAGCCGATGGCGGGAACGTCGAGGGTCGCGAGCGAGTCCATGAAGCAGGCGGCCAGCCGGCCGAGGCCCCCGTTTCCGAGCCCTGGTTCTTCTTCCTGCTCCAGCAGTTCTTCCAGGTTCTGGCCGACTCTCGATACCGCCTCTTCGGTCGCTTCCCGGATCCCGAGGTTCACCAGGCTGTTCCCCAGGTGCGGTCCGGTCAGGAACTCTGCCGACAGGTAGGCCACGACCTTCGTCGACGGATGCCCGCCTCCGATCGCTTCCACCATCTGGATGTAGCCGTCGAGCAGGCGATCGCGGACCGAGGCCGCGAGGGCCATGTACCACTCGTTGCGGCTCGCGAGCGCGGGCACCTGGGCCTGCAGATAGTGAAGGTTATCGATCAGGGATTCGGTGATGGCATCGGCTCCGAGTCCGGTGCGGACGTTCTCACCCTCGCCCGACGCGGCCTTCCGCTTCTCGGACTTCTTGCGGCTCATGTTTGCCCTCCGGTTCTCAGCTTCCCGCGGTGGCGAGCTCGCGCTCGCGAACCTCGGTGGTGATATGGGTATCCTTGTCCCAGCGGATGAGCTTGAGATCCCTGACGAAGATCGAGTACAGCACCGGCACCAGCAGGAGGGTGACGAAGGTCGCGAGCGTGAGACCGCCGATCTGGGCGTAGCAGAGCGGCTCCCAGAGCGGCCCCCCGTGCAGGGCGAGCGGCACGAGCCCGAGGACCGTCGCCCCCACGGTGATCATCACCGGGCGCAATCGCACGATGCCGGCATCGAGAAGCGCCTCTCGCAGCGACTCTCCTCGTTCGTGCGCCTCTTCGATGAAGTCGAACAGCACGATGACGTGGCTCACGATGACGCCGATGAGGCTGGCGATGCCCAGAAACGCCATGAATCCGAAGGGCTGGCCCATGATGTAGAGGGCGGCGACGGCGGCCGACATGCCGTAGGGAATAGCGGCGAAGACGAGGAGCGGCTTCACCGCGCTCCGGAACTGCAGCACAAGCGCGAAGTAGATGAGGAGCACGGAGATCGCCATCACCACCGTGAGCTCCTTGAAGCCTTTCTGCTGTTCCTCGTACTCGCCGCCGAACTCGAGGAAGTAGCCCGGAGGCATGCGCTTCTGGAAACTCTCGATCTCATCCATCAACGGAATGAGCACCTGCGAAGGAAGGCGGCCGGGAACGGGAAACGCGGAGACGGTCACCGTGCGGAACTGGTTGCGGCGCGCTATCTTCGGAGGGGTCATCTCCGTCGTGACGTGCGAGACCTGCCGTAGGGGTACTCGTTGCGTGCCTTCCATCGCGAAGATGTAGGTGTTCTGAACGTCGGAAGTGACGGCGCGGTCCTCCATCCGGAGCCGCGCGACGATGGGGATCTGCTTGTCGTCTTCCCTGAAGACGGAGACCGGGAGACCGGTCATTGCCGCGGCCGAGGACAGGGCGATGTCGAGGTTCGTGACCCCGGAGAGGTTCGCGCGATCGGGATCGACCGTCAGCCGCACCCCGAGCGCCGGCTCACCCCAGTCGTCGCGCACCCGGGTCGAGAGCGGGTGTCCGCGGAGAATCGCCTGGAGCTCGCCCGACAGATCGCGGAGCGTGCCGATACCTTCGCCGGAGATCCGGATGGAGAGGGGGATACCGACCGGCTTCCCCGTCTCGAGCTGCCGGATGTCGATGCGCGCTCCGGGGACCTCGCGGCTCAAGGCGGTCTGCAGCGGACCCACGATCTCGCTCGTGAGGTGTTTGTCCGTCACCTCCACGATGATCTGCGCGTAGTTGAGCTGCTGTAGCTCGGGGTCCACGGAGAACCAGAAGCGCGGCCCCCCTCCGCCCACGAACGTGGTCAGCGTCTTCAGCACGTCAGGGTGCCCGTGCTCTTCGCCGAACCGCTCGGCCTCGGCGCGGATGACCTCTTCCGCATGGGCCGCGGCGGCGTTCGTGGCTCCCAGCGGAGCGTCGTGTGGAAGCCACACGTCGACGTAGGAGAGGTACGACAGGTCCTTGGGAAAGAACTGGGGGCTGAGCCGGGACATGAAATACCACCCGAACGCGAGGATGATTAGAGAACCGGCGAACACGCCCCAGCGATGACCGAGCGCGAAGTCTCCCACCCGGTAATACACTCCGGCGAAGCCGTGCGTCCGGCGTTCCGCGATCGGCTGCTCCGGCCGCTTGGGCGGCCGGATCTGGTGGTAAGCGATGAGCGGAATGAACGTGAAACAGACGATGAACGCGGCCACCAGGGTGCAGGTCATCAACACCGGCAGACTGTAGAGGAAGTTTCCCGTTTCTCCGGTGAGGGCGAGGAACGGGAGGTAAGCCACTACATTGGTGATGGTCGCGAAGAGGATGGGCTTCCCGAGCCTGGTGGGGCCGACCCAGGACGCCAGCGCGATAGGTGCGCCGTGGGACAGCTCGCGTTTGATCGCGTCCCCGGCCACCACCGGCATGTCCACCAGCAAACCGAGAGAAATGATGAGCGTCGCGATCGACACCTGCTGGATGTCGATGCCGATCACCTGCGCGACGCCGAAGGCCATCGCCAGCGAGAGCGGGATGGAAGCCGCCATCAGCAGCGCCGCCCGCCAGTCCCAGAACCCCACCAGAGACACCAGGACCACGAGAGCGATGGCCTCCCACAGGCTGCTCATGAGGAGGCTCACTTTCTCCCGTACCTGGAGGGGCTGGTCGGACGTGCGCGCCAGGATGAGGTCGGGCGGGAGCTGCGACCGCAGTTCCTCCAGAGCCTCGTCCACGGCGGCACCGAAGTTCTCGATCTGGTCGCCGGACCGCATCTGGGCCGCGAGGGTGATGGCGCGATGGCGGCGCCAGGTACCGTCCTCGCCGCGCATCGTGAGGTAGTTCAGATAGCGCCGGGGCGTTTCGTAGTCACGGGAGACGTTCACGAGATCGCGGAGGTAGACGGGGACACCGCTGGAAGAGGTGGCCACCAGGACGTTTTCGATGTCCTGCATGCTCTTGAACTCCGCGGTCGGGTCGATGAGGACGTTCCTGCGCATGGTTTCGACCAGCCCGCCGGGAGCGGTCACGTTCCGCGCCGCGAGAACGTCCCGGAGCTTCCAGGGCTGCAGGTCGTACGAAGCCAGCCGCTCGACGGAGTACTCGAGGTAGATCTGCTCGGAGAGAACGCCCGCGCGATCGACCTTGGAAACCAGGGGGATGCGCTGAAGGGTCCTCTGGATGAGATCGGTGAAATCGTCGAGCTGCCGATAGGAGTAGCGATCGCTCGCGACCTCGGCGAGTGCCTTCTGCGCCGATGCGGTATCGCGGATGATGATGGGACCCCACGCGTCCGGGTGGATGTCGTACTCGCGCAGCCTCGTCTCGACAAAGCGCTGGCCGTAGGCCCGAAGCTCTTCGTCCGACAGGGTCGTCGAAAAGTCCGCCCCGGAGCAGCTGCCTACGGAAACGCGGCGCACGTCCCGCGCGACGCCGTCCCGCTCGGCCTCCAGGGCTAGGATCGTTAACGGATTCTCGACCGCCGCTCGAGCCACCGAGGACGGATAGCAGTAGAGCACCGATGCCCGGTCTTCGGCGTTCCCGTCGCGGGCTTGCTCGATCGCTTCGCGCACCCCGCGGGCGCGGAGCTCGAGCTCCAGGTCCGGAACCGAGGGGCTGGCGACGGTCAGCATCAGGGCCGCGGTGTCGCCGAAATCGCTGATCCACCGGATGGGTCCGGCGCCTTCGGGCAGGTCGTTGATCTGGCTCAGCCTCTGACCGATGTCCTGGAACTCCTGATCGGTGTTCTCGATGAACGTTTCGAGCCTGACGAAGACGACCGATATGTTGTCCTTGGTTTCCGAGGTGATGCGGTCGATCGCCGTGTTGCCCGCCATCGCCTCTTCGACCTTGCGGGTCACCAGCTGCTCGACCTTCTCCGCTCGGATCCCTGGCCACGGAGTGATCGCGACCGCGACGAGCACCGGAATGTCGGGGTCCTTGCGCTTGGGCATGTTCTGGTATCCGAAGGCTCCCCAGGCCAGGGTGGCGACGAGCGCGACCCAGGCGATCTGGCGGTTCTCGACGAAGAATCGCGCCAGGTTCCAGCCGCCGTTGCCGCTCTCCTCTTTCACTTCAGCACCTCCACGCGCTGTCCGTCCTTGAGCAAGGTCGACCCGGCGGTGACGACCGTGACCCCCGGAGCGAGTCCGTCGACGACCCGGATCTCGTTTCCCTCGACCGCACCGACTTCGACCGGGGTGAGCTCGGCGACGACCCCCTCGCTCGATTTCGAGACCACGAACACCCCGTACCCACCCTCCGGGCCTTGAACGATGGCCTCGAGCGGCACCAGGAGCACGGACGGCTGCTGTTCCACGACGCCGTCCAGGAATTGCAGCGAACCGATCATTCCCACCTTGAGCAGGTGCTCGGGGTTCGGGATCGCGACCTCGGCCTCGAAGTTGCGCGTCCTGGGATCGGCCGCCGACGAGATCCGGCTGATGCGAGCGCGAAAGGTCTCGCTCGGAAAGGCGTCGACCGACACCGCCACCCGCTGGCCCACTTCGAGCGAGCGGACCGTCGTGTCCGGAACGCCGACGACGATCTTGACCGGATCCGTATCGGCAACGGCGAACGTGGGGATCCCCGGGCCGACGTAGGCGCCCAGCTCCACCGCCTTCTCCAGGATCTCGCCATCGAAAGGAGCGAGGAGCGTCGTGTCGCCGAGCGCCGTCTCCGTCTCGCTCGTCTGCGCCCGGGCCGCTCTCAGCTCCGCCTGCGTGGCGTCATACTGAGCGCGCGCCGCGTCGTACTCGGGCTTGGTGAGGCTCTGGGCCTCGTAGAGGCGGGTAGCGCGCTCCCAGTCGAGCTGGGCTCTGATGGCGGCGGCTTCGACGGCTTCGGCCTGGGATGTCGCCTGGTGCACCTGGTCTTCGTACTCGGTGCTCCGGATCCGCGCCAGCGCGTCCCCACGACGCACGGGATCGCCCTCCGCGATCTCGCGCATCCTGCCGTCCTGCCCCCGCACCTCTTTGATGGAGACGACGTAGCCGGGGATCCGGAACGCGAGCGGCACCTGAGCGTCCGGCATCACCACGGCGGAGTAGCGCAGGCCGGAGGTCGCGCCCTGCGCCGCCTCGATCTTCTTTGCCCGGACGCCCTGCGGCGGCTGCTCCACGGGCTCGTGGGAAACGCAGCCGGCCATTGCCAGCGCTGAAACGAGGAGTACTAGCTTCTTATTCACGGTCA